>USQP01000074.1 GCA_900556945.1 uncultured Clostridium sp. | reverse complement strand
AGATTACTACGCGTCTCGTGGGCTCGGAGATGTGTATAAGAGACAGGTATAATTTTCTTCCACACTTTGAATTGCTGAAAGACCTGAATATTCAGCTACAAAATAAACTTTATTGTTCTCCTCCTTTGGTATTTCTATAAATACAGTATATTTAACAGTATCTTTTGTATTTTCCTTCTGTATGGTTATTTGCATTTCATTTGTTTTAAGCAATATTTTAGTTGTTTCGCCACTTTGGCAATATACAGTCATTTCAAATTTTTCATCATTAAAATCAGAATTATCATTTATACTTTTTATTAGATTTTCAATATCTTTTACTGTGATTTTTGCTGAATTTTTATATGTTTTTAAATATTCATTTATTTTATCTAAAGTTGTTTGATCACTTTTTAACTTTTCTAGAAGTGCTATCATAAGGTTTTTTGTTTCTTCGCCAGTTAAAGATAATTGATATCCATTGGCATCAGAATCTTTAACTTTTGTAAATTTTTCTTCATTCAACTGGGTATTTAAAACTTCCATATAAGTATTTTGTATATTACTTTTTTCATCGTTTGTTAATTCAATTTTAGACATTTCCTGGAGTTTTTCTACCATATCTGTATAATCTTCTAAATCAATATCTGTACTTCCTGTAAGATTAGCCAATTTGTCTGTTTCGATTGCTATAAATTTATTTCCTACATATTTCGTTTGTAATCCTATTTTATTTTCGACTTGCCTATAGCTAATTGGAAAATTCACACTATCCGAATAATTTAAGCTAATATCCTGAGCGGATTTTGAATTAGCTGTATCCACTTGTCCTGAAAAGCTAATGTTAAAATGATTTACCTTATCAAATTGTTGTTGGTCTTGTTCCGAAGTTATATTGGTTGAAAAACTACCTTCATTTATATAGGGGGTTGTTCTTTGTTTTTCCCAATACTGTTTCAAATTACTATCTATAAAACCATTTTCAGAATCGCCTATTTGAGTAGTATATTTAAAAAACAATTCCTTATCACTTTTAAATAAATCTGTTGCCAAACATATAATAATAACTCCTCCTGTTAATATAACTAACAAGACAATAATAATTAAAATTATCAATATTTTTGAACTTTTCTTTTGATTCATATTAAATTCTCCTTTAAGAAATTCTCTATGTATTAATCTTCTTTCTAACAATAAATAGATAAATAACTTATTTACGTCATTTATCTATTTCAGTCCTATTTTATTCTTGCTCCCAGTTATGGTAAATTTCTGAAACATCATCTAAATCTTCTAGTTTCTCAATTAATCGTTCCATTTTTTCTGCACCTTTTTCATCTAAGCTTACTGTTGTTGTTGGTATCATTTGAATTTCAGCTTCTAAGAATGTTAAACCAGTTTCTTCTAATTTTTCACGAACTGCGGTAAAGTCTGCTGGTTCTGTTGTAATTTCATAGATTTCTTCTGATGCTTCAAAATCTTCTGCACCTGCTTCTAACGCAAGCATCATTAATTCGTCTTCGTTCATCTCCGTCGAAGCTCTTTCAATGATCATTACGCCTTTTTTATGAAACATATAAGATACGCATCCGGTTGTTCCTAAATTACCTCCTGCTTTATCAAAAACATGTCTTACATCTGCTGCTGTTCTATTTTTATTATCTGTTGAAGCTTCTACAATAACGGCAACTCCATTTGGACCATATCCTTCATAGGTAATTTCTTCATAATTTTCGTTGCTAGTAGATGCTTTTTTAATAGCATTATTAATCGTGTCATTTGGCATATTAGCTGCTTTACATTTTGCTATTACATTTTTTAGTTTTGAATTTCCAGCTGGATCTGGTCCACCTTCTTTGACTGCTATTAATAATTCTCTTCCTAATTTTGTAAATATTTTTCCTCTTGCGGCATCTGCCTTTCCTTTTTTGGCTTGTATGTTATGCCATTTGCTATGTCCTGACATATTCTCCTCTCCTCCTTTTGTTTTTTCTTTTTATTTTCAAGGCTTTCAAGCCTTCAACTATTGAATTTATCCATCTTTTGACTTTGTTGATTTTAGTGGAATTTTGTTGTTCTGTGTTGAAATGATTGCTCCAAATTCATTATGTAAATTTTAAAATTATTTTTAAGTGAACTCTTGTTTTGTTTATTTCAAATCACTTTTAAAAAAATTCGTTCTTATTGTATCACATTATTTTTTATTTGCGCAAGTCTTTTTACAAATAAAATTTACATTTCTATTTGTACCAATTCTCTCTATTATGTTTCTTTTGCTTTATTCATTTTTAAAGTTAGTACTATCCTATTCAGATTATATCATTCTTCAAGATAAAAAATAATCAAAATTAACTAATCTGTCATACTATAAATAAAATTAGATGTAAATAATTAAATTTACATCTAATTTTATAATTGCAATTTGCAGTTTTCTCTTTAATCTACATCAGACTTTCTAGGCATTACTATAGCAGCTATAATATAAGCAAGTATTCCACTTCCTGCACATGCTGTAAATAAAATCCAAACAAGTCTAATTAATGTAGGATCTACATCAAAATACTCTGCTATTCCTCCACATACACCATCTAATTTTTTACCTTGTTCTATTTTGTATAATCTTTTTTTCATAAACTACTCCTTAATTATTTATTGTGATATTTCCACAATCACAATTTATTTTTAATGTTACTTCACTATTTCTATTATTGTTATTTATATTTGATTTTCCTAAATCAACATCTGCATCTATATATATGTCAGCAGTTTTATCAATATCTACATTTCCCAAATCTGCTTTTATGCTTGAATTTTCTTTAATAGATATTGTTTCAATTTCAATATTTCCGCAATTTGCTTCCATATCGCATTTGTTCAAAATTTCTTTTACTCTAATATTTCCATAATCACATTTAATAGTAGCGTCTTTAACTGTTCCTAGTCTAACTTCTCCTGCATCGCACTCAATATTTACTCTTGCATTTTCTAAGTCAATTACTTCGCAATCTCCATAATCATTTGTTATTTTTATATCATTTTTATAATTAGAAGGTATGTATATTATAATATCATTTTTTGCTGTACCAAAACTAAAAAATGCAAATTTTGTTTTATGTGTATAATCAATATTTAGATTGTGATTCGTTAAAGTTACATCTGCATCTCCTTGATTTTCTCCATACAAAACAACTTGAATAGAATCATCTTCACTTTCTTTAAAAATTACATCTCCTGTATCTTGTTTTATCTCTATACCATCTATTTTTTCTAATTCAAATGTTTTATTATAAATTACATTATTATTTCTTGAACCAATATTAAATAAGCCTATTTTAAAGTTGTTTTCACTATTTAAATATACTACTAAAAACATGATTAAGAAAAACACTACAATAGTAAGTAAAATTATCAAAGCTATTACTAAACCTTTATTTTTCACCTGTCTCATCCCCCTTTAATGTAAATATTAATTTAACTATTTGGCATATCAATCCATCTATTATAAATATAACCCATGTAATATGCCAAGCCATAGTTGTAAAGCTAATTATAAAATATAATGCTACACAAATGCATCCAATTATTCCATTAATTTGATCAATTACTTTTTCTTGTTTCTTTTCCAGTTCTGTTTTTTCATACTTAGGTATAGACATATAATGTCTTACTATTCTTGTTACACCCCATCCAACCAAGATAAGAAATGTACAACCTACAACAACAGGATTCCATCTCATTACAGTAACTCCTATTCCTGCAAATGCTACTGCAATAAAAAATATAAGTATTGAGCTACTAACAACTTCAGCAGATTTTTGTTTGATTTGACCCCTTGTCATATTTTCATAACTATCTTCATCATTTTTTCCTCTAGTAAAAAGATGTTTTTTAGCTTCATTCCAATCAAATTCTTCATTGTTTTCATTTCGATCGGATTCTTGCTCTTGCTTTTCTTCGGTTAATAATTCATTAGGTGTTATTTCATATAATTCACATAATGGGACTATTTTGTCAAAATCTGGTGTACTTTGATTTGTTTCCCATTTTGAAACGGTTTGTCTCGTTACTTGTAATTTTTCTGCTACATCATCTTGTGTTAAATTTTTAGATTTTCTCAAGTATAATAATTTTTCTCCTAAATTCATTGTTTTTTCTCCCCTTTCTATATTTAAAATTATACTTCTTTTTTCAGTTGCTTTCTATCAATTTGAGTTTGAACTTTCGCAACTCAAATTAACATCGTAGTATTTTAGGGGCTTTGAGAGATTATATTTTTACTTATTTATCTTTCTTCTTTCTGTTTGAAGCAATCTCTATTCCTAAACACTTATCAATAGACATATAACTTTTTTCTTTATCTTCTATTTCTGCTTTAACTTTCTTTTCCATTATAAATTCCTTCTTAGTTTTTTAATTGTCGATATATCTATCATACTACAAAAGCAGATATTTTTCAATAAAATACCTGCCTTTGTGTGATTAATTTAGGATAAGATTGCCTTAAGGAAACATTTGATGAAAAGTTTACTCCTTTATTTTAATTCCTTTTATCTTGCCATAATTTCGCAAACTAAATTACTAATTTCTGTTGGATTTTCAATTGTTAGTCCTTCAATTAGTCTTGCTTGTGCATATAAAACTTTTGTGTATTTTTCCAATTTTTCTTTATCTTCTTGATAAAGTTCTTTTAGTTTCTTTGCTATTTCATGCTTTTCATTAATTTCTAATACCGTTTGTGCTTTAATTCCTTGGTTATTTGGCATAGCATTTAAGGTTTTCTCCATCTCTACAGATATAGCTCCTTCACTACTCAAGCAAACAGGATGATTTTTTAGTCTATGCGTAAATCGAATATCTTGTACCTCATCTTTTATAGCATTTTTCATAGTTTCAAACATTTCCTTATTTTCTTCATTTGCTTTTTTTAGTTCTTCTTTTTCTTCTTTACTATCTAAATCTAAATTATCGCTACATATATTTTGGAAAGTTTTTTCTTCATAATTCATTAATATTTGGAATACAAACTCATCTACATTATCTGTTAAATACAAAATCTCGTATCCTTTGTCCTTTAATACTTCTACTTGTGGTAATAAATCTATCTTATCTACTGTCTCACCACAAGCATAATAGATTACTTTTTGTTCTTCTTTCATTCTTTCTACATATTCTTTTAAAGTAACAAATTTCTTTTCTTTTGATGAATAAAATAATAATAAATCTTTTAGCTTATCTTTATTC
>USQP01000073.1 GCA_900556945.1 uncultured Clostridium sp. | reverse complement strand
ACGAGATTACTACGCGTCTCGTGGGCTCGGAGATGTGTATAAGAGACAGACCTTGGTCTACCATCATTTTTATTTCTTCTTCTGTTACAGATTGTTCTTCATTTTCACCCACTCCAAATAGCTTAGAAATTGTATTTGTAACAAAGGTTAAGAATTTTACAAACGGCGATGTTACAATTGAAATAACTCTGATAACTCCAATAGTCCCAAAGGCTATTTTTTCGTAATTCTTCATAGCTAATCTTTTTGGTACAAGTTCTCCAAATACTAGTGTAAAGAAAGATAATATAATGGTAATTACTATAATGGAAATGCTTTTCCATACTCCTAAACTAATAAATGGCATAACTTGATACAACATTGGAGCTAGTTTTTCTGCAAATGTATCTGATGCAAACGCACTTGATAAAAATCCGGCTAATGTGATTCCTATTTGTATTGTCGCTAAAAACTTACTTGGTGCTTTTAACATTTTTTCAATCTGCTTCGCTTTTTTATTTCCTTCCTTTGCTTGTTTTTCTATTTTTGTATCATTTAGTGAAATAAACGCTATTTCACTTGCTGCAAAAAAAGCATTTAAAAAAATTAAAATAACTAAAACAATTAATTGTGATAACATGAAAATATCTTCTCCTTTTTCTGTAAAACTATTGTAACCATTATATATGTTTTTTATATTTTTTTCAATATAAATTATTACAAAATAGAGCTTGCATTCTCAAAAATATCTCAAGCTCTATTTTATAATTTTTTACATGCCTGTAACAGGTAATCTTTTCACTTCTTTACTTGATGTTTTTGTGGTTTCTACTTTAGGCTTTTCTTCTTTGATATTATTTACTGTTATCATAATCTCTTCATTTAGTTCTATTTTTAATTTGATGTCCTCATCATTTGCCTGATAACCATCTATTGCTTTTGTTTCTCGCAAATAATAAACTCCTGGAATTAAATTTTCTAGCACAATTTTTCCTTCTGAATTTGTTTTTAGTCCTGTATATACGGTTTCTTTTTTCTCATTTAATAATTCAAATTCTACTCCTTCTAATACAATCTCTTCTTCTTGATCCTTTTTGATTATTATTATTTTTGTTTCATTTTTTGCATATTCATCTTGTGCTCTTCCTATTCCATCTTCATAAGTTGCTGCCGTTAAAGCATAATCCTGATATTCACTATTTGGTGCTGTGCCATATAATACCGGCTTTGTTTTTACCTTAGCCTCTACTTGTATGTTAAAACTTCCCGCTTCCGTCATATTTTTAATAGGAATTAAAATTTTAAACTTTTCATTTGGGCTAAATTCTGTCCTTTCTTGATTACTTGTATCGGTTAATTTTAGTCCACCTAAATCTTGACTATTTTCTTTTGTTAGGGTAATTTTATATTTTTCAATAGTTGATCCAGCAGATATCGTATATGTTTTTGATAGATAATTTTTTTCGTTTTCATCTTGTTTCCATTCATCATCATTTTTATTTATGGTAAGAGTACTAGATATTTTTATTTCACTCGAATTTTGAGCATCACTAATTATTTTTTTCATAGCATTCAGTGTTCTTTCTCCTGCTTCACCTATTGCTCCATAATCATCTGGATTGTTTCCATGAATGTAACAATATATCGCTTGCTTTGTTGCTGTAAAAGCTTCTTCCTTATTCACAACTCCTAGTTCTTGTATTGTCTTATATGGATATCCATTCACAATTCTTCTCCATAATCCAACATCTTGAATTGCATTTTGAATAGAAACCGTATAAGGAGTAGTCTCTGCACCTGGTTTTGTCTTGTCCATACAATAGGCTGGATATTCCACTCCATCTTGTATATATTGTACATAACTTACTTTTACCGTTCCTCCTTTATAAGTTAATAGATTTCCACAATCTCCTATTGAATAAATATTGGCAACATTTATACTTTCTGCATTAGCAATATTTATAAAATTTAGTATATTAAAAATTAATAGTGCACTTGCTATTATTAACATTTTTATCCCTGCTATTAATTTTGTTCTTCTTTTATTTTTCAAATTTCTATTTTCTTCATTCTTGCTTTGGTTCAAATTTAAAAATCCTCACTTTCTTCTATATTTTCTTTTCCTTGTATACATCTTCTATATTCTGATTGATTTTCGACACATGTAATTAATGTAATTCTATTTTCATCTGTTTTTTCTAAACTTGTCCAATCCGTATCTTTTATAATACTATGTTTGATTACAATGTATTCTCTAGTTACTCCTTGATATTTATAATATATTTTATCTCCTTCTTTTAGCTTTTTTAAGTTTTCAAAATAATTATTTTTATATCCTCTATTATGGGCTGCTAACCCAACATTTCCCGTGCTTTTGGATGTTTCCTCAAAATGTCCAATATAGTCATCCATTATTTCTTTTGTTGTTCCTTCTTTTATATTAGCTTTTAAATAAATACATGGAATTTCTAGATACCATTCTTGTGTTTCTTCTTTCCTCTTTTCCTCAATGCTTTCTTTTTCTGTATTTCCTTCTATTTCATTTGAATCTATTTGAATTTTTTCATGATTAACTTCAAAACTTGCTTGAAATACACCTTTTGGTGTAAATATATAAATATTTGAAAAAAATAAATTTACGATTAAAAAAATAATAACTGATATCACAAAGCTGACAATATTAATATATATTGTACAATAACGAAACATACATATACATGTACCTCCTAACTTATTTAATTTATTTTCTTAAAATTTATCGATTAAAAATGAATCTAAAAAATTGATTTAAAAATATTTGAGTTAACTCTTATATACATAATAATACATTTTTTTCCATTTGTAAAGAACTTTTCATCGCAAAATTCGACAAAATGTCACTGATTGGTTACCATTCAGACTAAAGTATCTAAATAGAAAGAAAAGCAACCTACTTAATCTTTTATTTCAGTAGGTTGGGATTCACAAGGCTCGAAAAACTAATATATAATAGTACTTTAAGAGCAAGTAGAAATATTTTTAATCCATTTTCAAATCCAAATCAAAGTAAAACTCTACTCCATTTTCTTTATTTATTACACCATAGCTATTACCATAGTTATTCATAATGGCTTTTACAACAGAAAGACCAATCCCTGTTCCACCATCATTTCTATTTCTTGCTTCATCTATTTTATAAAATCGATTCCAAATTCTATTTATGTTTTCATCTGAAATATTATCTCCTGTATTAAATACCTTTATTCTAACTGTATTCTTTTCTACGTTTACTTCATTTTCAATTTGAATTATTTTATTACCATCTATCTCTTTTACATGTTTAATGGCATTCGTAATGTAATTGGTTATAACTTGCTCAATATAAAAATCATCTGCTAATACATTTATCTCACTTGTCTCATCCATCTTAACATTTACTTGTTTTTCTTCAAGCATTACTTTTGATTTTCTTATAACTTCTTTTTCAACTTCTACAATATCAAACTTTGTATCATTAAATTCTCTTTTTCCATATTCTAGTTTCATCAATTCTAATAATTGCTTTACTAATTTATCCATTTTATTTGTTTCATCTAAAATAACTTCTGCATAAAATTTTTTACTTTCTTCATCTGAATTCACATTTTCTAGTAATCCTTCACTATATCCTTGTATCAAAGCAATTGGCGTTTTTAGTTCATGTGATACATCTGATATAAAACTTTTTCTCATTTCATCTATTTTCGATTTCTCTTCAATATCTTTTTCTAGCTCTATATTTGTACTTCTCAGTTGCTTAATTGTTTTCTCTAATGTATCAGACATAGCATTAATGCTTTTCCCTAAATTATTAATTTCATCATCTGTATCCGTAACTCTATATTTATGACTAAAATCTAAATTTGCCATTCTTTTTGCAATATTATTCAGCTCTAAAATCGGGTCCGTAAATCTCCTCGTTACATAAGAAACAATTACAGCTGCAATTAAAATAGTAAAACCTGCCATTAAATATAAGAAATTATTTGATATTTTAACACTTTCCTGTATTGCTGTAATCGGTATTCTTATGTATAAGAAATAGCCATTATCTAATATAGCTGATAATAATACATAAGTTATACCATTTTTACTATCTTTGATTTTTTTTATAGTAAAATTATCACTTTTATCTATAATTTCTCCAAGCCCTGTATTAACTTTATTCGTCATTTCATTCATCTGTCCAAAGGTAGAATAGAAGTCTTTATTTGATGTATATATATTTACATTGTTTTGATTATCCCTAATTAAAATATCAAAGTTATTTTGTATCGCAATTTGTTCTAATCGTGTCTCTATACTGTCATTTTGCTTTTCATTATAATAATTATTTACCGTTTCATAAACTGACTTTAGAGCTTTTGTTTTACTATACAAATAAAATTGTCCAAAAACAAAGTTATTTACTAAAATTAAAAATAAGATAATTAATAGTATCACAAAAGATAATGTAAAAAATAACTTCACTCTTACTGATTTGAATAGATTCTGTTTTTTCTTCATTTCTTTATCCTCTTTTCACTATTTAACTTCAAATTTGTATCCTACCCCTCGAATCGTTTTTATATATTTTCCTTTCTTTCCTAATTTATGTCTAATTTTTTTGATATGACTATCAATTGTTCTAGAATCTCCATAATAATCATAGTTCCAAACATTATTTAATATTTTATCCCTTGATAAAGCTATATTTTCATTGTCTACTAAATAAGTTAATAATTCGTATTCTCTTAAACTTAACTCTACTAATTTACTATCAACTTTTACGGTTCTTCCATCTTTGTCAATTTCAATTCCTCCATAATCTTTTACTTCTTTTAAATTTGGAGTTGTTCTTTTTAAAATAGCCTCTACTCTTGCCACTAGTATTTTGGGACTAAATGGTTTTGAGATATATTCATCTACTCCAAGCTCAAATCCAAATAATTCGTCTTGTTCTTCTCCCCTGGCTGTAAGCATGATGATAGGAACCTTTGAGTTCTGCCTTATTTGTCTTAAAACTGACCATCCATCTAATTTTGGCATCATTACATCTAATAAGATTAGATTAATCTTATTTTTGTTTTCCTCAAAAACTTCTAAAGCCTTCTCTCCATCTTCTGCTTCTAAAATACTATATCCTTTTGCTACTAAAAAGTCTTTTATTAATTTTCTCATTCTAGCTTCATCATCTACTACTAAAATACCATTATTGACCATTTTTATCACTCCTATAAATTATCTATATTATATATTATCTGTCTCTTATACACATCTGACGCTGCCGAC
>USQP01000072.1 GCA_900556945.1 uncultured Clostridium sp. | reverse complement strand
CGAGATTACTACGCGTCTCGTGGGCTCGGAGATGTGTATAAGAGACAGGAGAAAAGAAGTGTAATAAGTTATGAAGGATTTCAAGATGGGGACGAAATTTATTATACGTTAGAGCAATTACCAAATGGTTTATATAATGTAGAGTATGAAGATAAAAGTGGAGAAATTACTTTACCAGTCTTTGATACGAGTGTAGAAAGTATTGGCGATAATAAGTGGAGAATAACGGTATCTAATATTCAATATGGTGGTTATATAGACAAATGGCAGGTTAATTATCAATTAGAAGGGGAAACTTATTGGAATACGAGTGAAGATTTAGGCTTTATTGTTAATCAAGAAGGCTATTATAATATTAAAATAGCAAATGGAACAGTGGAATCAGAAGAAGAAAAAGTAATAACAAGTAATAATTATATAAGTGAGGGACTAGTACTTAGATATGATGGAATAGAAAATACAAGGAGTGGCAATAATCTAAATGCAACTTCATGGGAAGATTTAAGCGGAAATAACAATGATGGTATATTTTACAATATTAATAACAATCCAGATACTGTTACTGACACAGATAAAGGTTATTATAGTCAAGAAGAAAATGGATATGTATTTTTACACAATGATTCTTATATAGAATCAACTAATAATATAGGGATTTCAGGAGATGCTAATTTTACAATAGAAACAGTATCAAATTTGTGGGAAGACGGAAAAAATCCAAATTATTCTGCATATCCAGTTTCTCAACCGGCATGGTGGGGAAGTTCAAGTACAACTGTAGGAAGATTATGCATTTTTGGATATCATAGGGATAACAACAAAATGTATACAACTTTTTGCAATAATGGTATTTATTCAGATGAAGAAATTAATTTGATAGGAAAAATATCTTATATGTCTTTTAGAAAAACGAAAGTGGGGCAAATTAAAAATGGAGATACAGATATAGGAAAAATGAACTATAATGGAAGGAATATTTTAAATACTTATACAGGCTCAGCAACTTTTACGACTAACATAGAAGATTCAAAAGTTCGAGTAGGGAGAGGTTGGCAATGGCAAGAACAGAATAGAACATTATATGGATCAGTACAAGCGGTTAGAATCTATAATAGAGTACTAACAGATGAAGAAATTCAACATAATTATGAATTAGACAGAGAAAGATTTGGAATGGAATAAAGAATATTGACAAAAGGTAAAATTTCTAAAATTAGACAAAATACACAAATCCAAAAAAGAAAAACACTATAATAAAAATGATAGTAGTACTTCATTATAATTATGGTGTTTTTTATGGATAAAACTTTACTTTTTCCATGATTTACTATATAATATACAAAGTAAAAATAAAGAGGAGAGATTTGAATGCAAGAAAATAAAAGTCAAAATAACTCAGCAGAAGAGTTAGATATTAATCATTTAATGCAAATAAGAAGAGATAAATTGAAAGAATTACAAGAACAAGGAAAAGATCCATATGAAATAACAAAATTTGATAGGACTAATACAGCAGGAGAAATTAAAGCAAATTATGATGAATTTGCTGAAAAAGATGTAACGGTTGCAGGAAGAATTATAGCAAAAAGAATTATGGGAAAAGCATCTTTTTGTACAATTCAAGACAGTGACGAAAAAATCCAAAGTTATGTAAGTATCAATGACTTAGGAGAAGAAAGTTATAAAGCGTTTAAAACTTATGATATAGGAGATTTCATAGGAATTACTGGTTTTGTATTTAAAACAAGAACAGAAGAAATTTCAGTTCATGCAAAAGAAGTAACTTTACTTTCTAAATCGCTAAGACCATTACCAGAAAAATTTCATGGATTGAAAGATCCAGATTTGAGATATAGACAAAGATACACAGATTTAATTGTGAACCCAGAAGTAAAAGAAAATTTTGTATTAAGAAGCAAAATTATTAGTAAAATTAGACAAATTCTAGAAGAAAAGAACTATTTAGAAGTAGAAACACCAGTATTAAATACAATATCAGGGGGTGCAACAGCAAAACCATTTATTACACACCATAACGCACTATCAATTGATATGTATTTAAGAATAGCATTAGAATTAAACTTAAAAAGATTAATTGTAGGTGGATTTGATAAAGTATATGAAATAGGAAGAGTATTTCGAAACGAAGGAATGGACATTAGACATAATCCTGAATTTACAATGCTTGAATTATATGCTGCATACCAGGATTTTCATGATATGATGGATATAACAGAAGAAATTTTCTCTAGAACAGCACAAGAAGTGTTAGGAAAAACAAAAATTACATATCAAGGTCAAGAAATTGATTTAGCTCCAGGATGGAAGAGAATGACAATGATAGAATCTATAAAAGAAGCGTGTGGAATAGACTTCGATAAAATCAATTCAGATGAAGAAGCGGTTCAATTAGCAAAGGAAAGAGAAATTGAAATACCAGACAAAACAAAGGAAACAAGAGGAGACGTTATTAGTTTATTCTTTGATGAATATGTAGAAAAAACGCTAATTCAACCAACCTTTATTTATGAATATCCAGTAGAGATATCACCACTTGCTAAGAAATGCCCAAATAATAAGAAAATGACAGAAAGATTTGAAGTATTTATCGGTGGAAGAGAATATGGAAATGCATTTTCAGAATTAAATGACCCAATAGACCAATATGAAAGATTTAAAAAACAAGTAGAAGCTAAAGAAGCGGGTGACGAAGAAGCAGGAATGATGGATGAAGATTATATTCAAGCATTAGAAATTGGTTTACCTCCAACAGGGGGATTAGGTATAGGTATTGATAGATTAGTTATGCTTTTAACTGATAGCATGTCTATTAGGGATGTATTATTGTTCCCAACTATGAAACCTTTAAATTAAGACAAGGGGGACAGTGATTAAATGTCTCATATAAAAAGTAGAAAAATGTCGAAATGTTGAGACGACAAAAAGTAACAAAAAATATGAAACATTTAAGCACTGTCCCTTAAGTGTCTCAAAAAGGAGAGAATTATGTTTAATTTTTCATTTGATAAAAGAGTGATATATGTTGTGATAGCCATAATGGTATTAACGACACTAGTTAATTATATAAGTAATCCAGGAGCTCTATTTGGATTATTAGTAAGTATACCGGGGGTATTAATTGCAATTACTTTCCATGAATTTGCACATGGATTTGCAGCTTATAAGTTGGGAGATAACACAGCAAAAAATGAAGGAAGATTAAGTTTGAATCCATTTGACCACTTAGATCCAATCGGTTCACTTATGTTATTATTTGCTGGATTTGGTTGGGGAAAGCCAGTTCATGTTAATCCAAGAAATTATACAAGAAAAATATCGATGGAAAAAGGCGAAGCAATTGTATCAGCAGCAGGCCCAATTATGAATTTACTTCTTGCCATTGTATTTACTTTAATTTATTATGCGATTTATAGATTTGCAGGAGCTGAATTCTTATCTTCAACGATTGGTGGAATTATTATGTTGTTAATATCTGCTACTATATCGACCAATATTGGATTAGGAGTATTTAACCTAATACCTTTACCACCGTTAGATGGTTCAAAAATTATCATGCCATTTTTACCATATAAAGCAAAAGAGTGGTTTGTAAACAATGAGCAATTATTTTCTCTTATATTTGTAGTATTATGGATAACAGGAATCGCAGGAATTATTATATCACCTGCAATTAATTGGATTACAACAGGAATTTTGAGTTTAGGAAAATTGATAATAGGATAATTGAAGAGCAGGTTTTAGATATCCGTTTACTTTGGGTGTTTAAAAACCTGTTCTTCAATATATAGATAAAATAAATTAGTAACTTATAGGATAGAGATGGGCAAAATTAGTAAAAGAATTTTAAGATTATGGGAGGAAGGGAGAAGTGTTAGTGGAAAAAGGCTAACAAAGAGAATGACAAATATGAAAAAAGATATATTAACAATGCGGAATTGAATCAAGTTGTGATGAAACATCAGTAGCAATTGTAAAAAATGGAAGAGAGATTTTATCAAACATAATCGATACACAAATTCCCATTCATGAAAAATATGGCGGTGTTGTGCCAGAAATTGCTTCTAGAAATCACATAGAAGCGATTTCAAGAGTAACTAAAAAGGCGATAGAAGAAGCGTGTATTACATTTGAAGATATTGATGCCATTACGCCTACTTATGGACCAGGATTAGTAGGAGCTTTATTGGTAGGACTTTCCTACGCAAAAGCTTTAAGTTTTGCGATTAATAAGCCATTAGTAGGAGTGAATCACATTGAAGGACATATTGCGGCAAATTATATTACATATAGAGAATTAGAACCACCATTTCTTTGTGTAATGATGTCAGGAGGGAATACTCAAATTGTACATGTAAAGGATTATACTGAATTTGAAGTATTAGGAAAAACACGTGACGATGCAATTCGGAGAAGCATTTGATAAAGTTGCTAGAGTAGTAGGACTTGGATATCCAGGGGGACCAAAAGTAGATAAATTAGCGAAAGAGGGACAGGCAAACATAGATTTACCTAAAACACATTTTGATGGAGACACACTAGACTTCAGCTTTAGTGGAATAAAAACAGCGGTAATCAATTTGCATCATAAAAATCCAGATATTAATCAAGCGGATTTATGTGCAAGTTTTGAAAGAAATGTAACAGATACATTAATGGAAAATGTAAAAAAAGCAATAGATCAAACAGGAATTAAAAAATTGACGTTAGCGGGAGGAGTATCAAGTAATTCTTATATCAGAAAAGAATTTTTAGCACTAAAAAAAGAAGGAATAGAAGTCTATATGCCAGATTTAAAACTATGTACCGATAATGCAGCTATGATAGCATCGGCAGGTTATTATAATTTTATTTCAGGAAGAAGAAATGAATTAGATTTAAATGCAGTGCCAAATTTAAAGTTGTGAAATTGAGAATAAAAAGATATAGCAAAGGAAGGAGAAAAATCTATGTCAATTTATACCATAGGAGATTTACATTTATCTTTTAAAGAAAATAAACCAATGAGCATATTTGGAAACAATTGGGAAGGTCATGAAGAGAAAATAAAGAAAGATTGGATAGAAAAAGTAAGAGAAGAAGACTTAGTGATAATGCCAGGTGACTTTTCATGGGCTACTTATTTAAAAGATACAGATATGGATTTTTCTTATTTAAATGGTTTGCCAGGAAAGAAACTTTTACTAAAAGGAAATCATGATTATTGGTGGACAACAGCTGTCTCTTATACACATCTGACGCTGCCGACGAAGCTAGAAGTGTAGATC
>USQP01000071.1 GCA_900556945.1 uncultured Clostridium sp. | reverse complement strand
TAATAAGAATAAGCAACTTGAGAAATATTAAGAATATCACTTATTTGTTTTTGCGTAAGGTCATTATCTTCTCTTAAATTTTTAATACGTGTTTTCATTTTCAATTCCTTCCAAATAAAATTAACTAAAAAAATTATAAAATAAAACAATTTGTTATACCGACTTTTAAAACATATTGTTTTAAAATGTGCTTATACAAATAAAATCTATGAATATTGTGTTGACATTCAATGTCATGATTAGATAAAATATAAGTGAGGAATAATTTTAATATTGAAAAACAAAAGAGGAGAATTTTAGGATGAATAAACTTTTAAAGAATAGAAAAGGCATAACATTAATTGCATTAGTGATAACAATAATTGTACTTTTGATACTAGCGGGAGTGACAATTACAACATTAACAGGAGAAAATGGAATATTAATACAAGCTGAAAATGCTAAAGAAAATACGAAAATTGCAGAAGAAAAAGAAGTGGTAGAAAGAGCAGCTGTCTCAGCCAAAATAGGTGATGAAAATTTAATAGAATTAAAAGAAGAAAATTTAAAAGAACAGTTAGATTTAGAATCAGGAAAGGATAAAACACGAGTATCCACTTCAGGAGAATATTTTTTAGTGGTTTTTCAAGATTCTAATCGAGCTTATGTGGTTAATAAAGATGGAAATGTGAGAAGAGTAAATTGGTGGACTGCAACGAATGATGAGGAAAATCATAAGATAACGAATGGAGAGATTGAATTAAGTATAGGAGATTATGTAAATTACAATCCAAATTCTAATGGAGAGATAACATATGTATCGCACGCCTCTGAAACAGGCATAAACAGTGACCAAGAATTTAGTACAGATATTGATACAAATGGATGGAGAGTGTTAGGATTAGAATATTTAGATTTTGGAGATTATTTATTGATTGTACCAGATAATCCAGTAAAGAATTATTCACTACAAGGAAGGATTCGGTTATCAATATGGGGTAAATGAGATAGAAAAAATTTGTGCGATATATGGAAATGGGATCGGAGCAATAGGTGCTAGAGCACTAAAAATAGAAGATATAAACCAAATAACAGGATACAATCCAGAAAATATAGGAGATGGAAGAGTATTTAAAGAAGGAGAAATAGGAGAATATCAAAATAAAGTTACCTATACAAGGAGTGCTTTTGCAACAATTAAAGTAAAAGGTGAAAACGGAGTAAATACAACTTATGGCTATGCAGCTTTTGGTTATTTCGACCAAGATAATAATAAATGGAAACAATTAGATATTGGGGAAAGTACCACTATTACTAATACTTACTATCGATATAATCCAACTCAATTAACAAATGATTCTTCCGATAGTCAAAAAGGAATAGCAAGCAACAGTAAAGAATATTCCATGTTGTTTTCAAATAATAAATCATATTGGTTGGCATCACGTTATGAAGGAGGATTTGATACATATATCACATGTACATGGGGACTTTTTAATGTTGGTTTGGGAACTGTTCGTACTGCGACCGATAACTATTTAGCATATTGGGGCGGAAATCAGCATACATTAACGAAAGGCATCATGCCAGTTGTATCTTTAGGTTCTAATATACAATTAAAAAAATTAAACTCGCAAAAAAACGGATGTACAGAATGGGAGATTGAAAATAATTAAATTTTTAAAATTGCATAAATCACCCTTATTTTACCAATACTAAAATAAAGGTGATTTTTTTATGGAGATAGAAGGAAAATTTAATTTTAAAAAAATAAGTTTAGAAATAGCAGGAACAATTTTAGGTGCTTTCATTATGGCCGTAGGAGTTTCCTTATTTTTATTACCGAATCAATTATCATCAGGAGGAATAGCCGGAATTGCAACAATTACGTACTACTTATTTCATGTACCAATGGGAACTATGATATTAATAATTAATGTTCCTTTATTTCTGTTTTCTATTTTTAAAATAGGAAAGAGTTTTTTTATTAAATCTATGATAGGAACAATAGCATTATCTGTCTTTATTGATTTTTTAGATAAACTAGAACCACTAACCAATGACCGATTTTTGGCTTGTGTTTATGGTGGAATTATTATTGGATTGCGGTACAGCTGTTCTTCTAAAGGTGAATTCTTCTACGGGAGGAACTGATTTAGCTGGTTATATCGTAAGAGAATATAAACCAACTGTTAGCTTAAGTAGAGCTATTATTATCATAGATGCTATAATTGTATCCTTAAATGTAATTTTTTTAAAAGAAATTGAAATCGGTTTATATTCAGCAATTGCCATCTATCTAATGGGTAAAATGATAGATATTTTATTTGAAGGAATTTATTTTACCAAATTATTATTAATCATATCAGATAAAAATGAGGAAATTGCCAAACAAATAGGAGATAAAATTAAAAGAGGGACAACAGGAATTTTTGGAAAAGGGATGTACACAAATGAAAAGAAATTAATACTAATGTGTGCAGCTTCCAGAGGGGATATTGCTAAAATAAAGGTTGTGGCAAGAAAAATAGACCCAAATAGTTTTATTATCATAACAAATTCAAGAGAAGTAGTAGGGTTAGGATTTAAAAAAATTTAAAAAATTTGCTTGAATAAGATAAAAAAATAAACATAATATGATATAATATTTCATGAAAGAAAGATAAAAGGAGATTTTAATGTGAAAGAACAAAAATATTTGTTACAAAATATAAATTCTTTTGAATTAAAAGACGTTTTTGAATGTGGACAATGCTTCAGGTGGAATAGACAAGAAGATGGAAGCTATACAGGAGTATTTGGAAATAATGTATTAAATGTAAAAAAAGAAAACCATCAGATTATATTTGAAGGAATATGTGAAGGAGAAATAAAAGAAACGGTAGAAAACTATTTTGATTTAAATCGTGATTATCAAAAAATAAAAGATAAATTATCTAAAATAGATAAAAATATGCAAAAAAGTATTGAATACGGAAAAGGAATTAGAATTTTAAATCAGGATTTATGGGAAACTATAATTTCTTTTATTATATCTGCAAACAACAATATTCCAAGAATAAAAGGGATTATAGAAAGGCTATCAAAAAAATATGGAAATGAAATAGCTTATAAGGGAGAAAAGTATTATACATTTCCAACAGCAGAGCAATTAAAAGATGTGACAGTAGAGGAATATAGAAAATTAGGACTGGGATTTAGAGATATCAGACTTTATGAAACAACAAAGATGGTATTAGAAAAAGAGATTGATTTAGAGAAAATGAGAAAAAATCCAGATACGATAGGAGTAAGAGAAGAATTATTAAAATTATCAGGAGTAGGACCAAAAGTAGCAGATTGTATTTTACTATTTTCTAATCTAAAAAGACTGGAAGTATTTCCGATTGATGTATGGGTAACAAGAGTTATGAATGATTTATATATTAAAAATGAGGATGAGACAAAAGTAAGCAAAACGCAAATACAGAAGATAGCACAAAAAAAATTTGGGAATTTGGCAGGATTAGCACAGCAATATTTATTTTATTGGAGAAGAGAAGCATGAGTGTCCAATTGGGGACGTTTCCTTTTGGACATTCAAAAATTATTAAAGTAAGTGTCCAAAAGGAAACGTCCCCAATTGGACACCGGAGGTTTTGATGGGATTAAGAATTATATATGGACAGCCAGGAAGTGGAAAAAGTACATATTGTTTTCAAGAAATTGCTAACTTAATAGAGAAAGAAAAAAAGATTTTTATTATTACACCTGAACAATTTTCTTTCACGGCAGAAAGAAAATTAATGGAGGCTGTAAAATCAAAATCTGCTATTCATGCGGAAGTGATTACTTTAAGTAGAATGGCATATAGAGTTCTAGCAGAAGTAGGAGGGAATAATAAAAACAATCTTTCAAAATGTGGAAAAGCGATGCTTATCTATTCTATTTTAAATAGTTATAAGAAAGAGTTGAATTTTTTAGGAAAATCAGATGAAAATATAGAGTTAAGTATGACAGCCATTACAGAGTTTAAAAAGCATGGTGTAACAGTAGAAAATTTAAAAGATGAAGCAGAAAAAATAGAAGATGCCTATTTAAAAACGAAATTATTAGATATGAGTCTAATATATGAAAAATTTGAAGAAAAAATGGGGGATCATTTTATAGAAGAAACGGATCTATTAACGATGCTTGCTAGTGCTTTAAGAGAAACTGACTTAGTAAAGGATAGTATCATATATATTGATGAATTTACAGGTTTTACCTATCAAGAATATCAAGTTATAAAAGAATTAATCAGACAAGCCAAACAAGTTAACATTACTATTTGTATAGATAATTTAAACATAAATACAAATCCAGATACAGATATATATTATTCTAATAAAATAACATTATCTAAAATATTAAATTTAATGAAAGAAAATGAATTTGAATTGGAAAAGCCAGTTGTATTGGAGAAAACGTATCGATTTAAAACAGAAGAATTAAAACATCTAAGTAATAATATTTATAATAGTAAATCCACAAAATACGAAAAAAGTGTGGAAAATATAGAATTATTTCTAGCTAAAAATGAATATTCAGAAGTAGAAGAAATGGCAAAAAGGATAAGTGAGTTAGTAAGAGAAAAAGAATTGAGATATAAAGATATTTCAATTATTACAAAAAATATAGAAAATTATTCTTCCTTAGTAAGAGCAATTTTTAATCAATATCAAATTCCAGTATTTATTGATGAAAAGCGTGATTTGAATCAAAATGTTATCGTACAATATATATTAGCCATTTTAGAGATTTTAAATAAAAATTTTTCGAAGGAAGCGGTATTTGGCTATATAAAATTAGGATTTTTAGAAGTCGATAAAGATGAAATTTTTAAATTAGAAAATTATTGTATGAAATGGGGGATAAAGCGAAGTAAATGGAAAAAAGATTTTATCTATGAATTAGAAGATGAAGGAAAAAGACAGGAAATAGAAAGATTAAATGAACTACGAAAACAAATCATAAATCCATTATTAGAATTACAAGATAGAATCAAACAAGAAAAGACAGCAACTAATATAACAAAAGCAATTTATGAATTTTTACAAGAACAAAATATAGAAGAAAAAATAATTAAAAAGATAGAAGAATTAGAAGAAAAAAATTTATTCGATTTAGTAAGTGAATATAAAACAAGTTATAAAACAATACTTGATATTCTGGATGAAATTATAGTAATATTTAAAGAAGAAAAGATGACAATAGACCAATATAGCAAAATATTAAAAATTGGATTAAAAAATAGCGGACTCGGCAAAATTCCTGGGCTGTCTCTTATACACATCTCCGAGCCCACGAGACGCGTAGTAATCTCGTA
>USQP01000070.1 GCA_900556945.1 uncultured Clostridium sp. | reverse complement strand
CATACGATATTACTACGCGTCTCGTGGGCTCGGAGATGTGTATAAGAGACAGTTTAACATTCTATTTCGTTTGAGTTTAGACCTAGTTTAGATTTTTTAGATTCATCAGAATTATTCGAAATATCAAAACTATCTGATTTATGCTTGGAAGAATCAATTGTTTTGCTAATAGTATTGATATCAACTAATTTGTCATCTTTTTCTTTAGGCTTCATATTTGACAATAATTTATAAATAAAAAGTGTCAAAATAGAAGAAATGATAATAGATAACATGGATGGAATAACTGGATGTACAATTTGGCTAAAAATTAACCAGCTGTCAGCTCCAATAACTCCTAGGGTAAGGATAACTATGATAAAAGTTAAAGTGATTTTCTCTATTTCTTTCATTTATATATGCCTCCTAAATTGATAAAGCAAGCCACTACAACGTAATTGTAGACAATTAGCATATCATAATTTCTAGAAAAATACAAGTTTTGAGAGTAAGTTAATAAAAAATAGCAAATAAAGAGGATATTTCTGAACGATTATTTGATAAAGCAAGAATAAAATAATATTTCATGAATATACATATAATAAATAAAAGTAAGGGGGAATTATTAGTGGAATATGCAAAGGAAAAGTTTTTTGAGGTTATGTATAATACGAAATTGGACAGGCTAGTAATAAAAAAGGAAAGATGGATAAGCAAGATAAAAAGAATCATAAAAACACATAAGTTTATAACAACGGTAAGTATAGCTTTTGTCATGTTTTCCATAGCAAATGTTGCTATGATATATAGTTTTATGAGAATTTTGCAAAATATGTAAAAGTATGATAAAATACTACTATTCTAATAGAGGGAGGATAGTAGCATTTTTTGCTACGAAAAGGATATGAAATTAGCAGATAAATGGAAAGAATATAAAATATTAGATATGGCAGATGGTCAAAAGTTAGAAAAGTGGGGAGATGTAGTATTATCAAGACCAGATCCACAGATTATATGGAAAGATAAAAGTTATCCTAAGAAGTGGAAAGAAATCAATGCAATTTACCATAGAAGCAAAACAGGTGGTGGTGCATGGGAATTCAACAAAAAAATGCCAAAACAATGGCAAATTCATTATAAAAATTTGACATTTAATATCAAACCAATGGGGTTTAAGCATACAGGGCTATTTCCAGAACAAGCGGTAAATTGGGACTGGATGATTAATAAAATAAAATCAGAAAAAAGAGAGATTAAAGTATTAAATTTATTTGCTTATACAGGAGGAGCAACAGTAGCTTGTTTGTCAGCAGGAGCGTCTGTGTGCCATGTAGACAGTTCAAAAGGAATGACAACGTGGGCAAAGGAGAATGTAATTTCATCAGGGCTTCAGGATAGACCCGTCAGATTTATAATAGATGACGTCGTAAAGTTTGTAAATCGAGAAATTAGAAGAGGAAATAAGTATGATGCCATTATTATGGATCCACCATCTTATGGAAGAGGTGCAAAAGGAGAAGTTTGGCAGTTTGAAGATAGCATTTATGACTTAGTAGAATTATGTACCAAGGTATTATCCGATAATCCATTATTTTTTCTGATAAATTCTTATACAACAGGAATTTCTAGTATGGTTTTACAAAATATATTAAGTGTAACAGTTAATAAAAGCTACAAAGGAAAAATAGAATGTGGAGAGGTAGGAATACCAATGGAAGATTCAAAACTAGTTTTACCATGTGGAATTTATGGTAGATGGGAGAAATAGAAGAAAGATACAAGAGGGACAGTGCTTAAATGTCCCATAAATATTAAGAAAAATACCGAATTTTGTCGGTTTAGCAAAATAACAAATTTCGACAAAAAAATTAGGACATTTAAGCACTGTCCCTCTTGTATTAAAAGGAGAAATAAATGCAAGATATAAAAGTGATTTATGAAGATAACCATATAATTGTAGTGGAGAAAATTCCTAATATTCCTTCACAAGCTGATAAAACTGGCGATAGGGATATGCTTACGTTAGTTAAAGATTATCTTAAAGACAAGTACCAGAAACCAGGAAATGTATATTTGGGACTAGTACATAGGTTAGATAGACCAGTAGGTGGGGTTATGATTTTTGCTAAAACATCAAAAGCAGCATCTAGATTAAGTGATCAAGTAAGAGAAAAGGTATTTAAGAAAAAGTACTTAGCAGTTGTAGATGGAAAAATAGATGATAAAAAGCGGCACATTAGAAGATTATTTATATAAAGACGAGAGAAACAATATTAGTAAAGTCGTAAAAAAAGAAAAGAAAAATGCTAAATTGGCTAAGTTGGATTACGAAGTATTGAAATACAATGAAGTAAAAAATTTAAGTTTAGTCAAAGTAAATTTACATACAGGAAGGCATCATCAAATTAGAGTTCAATTGTCACATTTTGGGCATAGTATTTTTGGAGATCAAAAGTATGGAACGAGAGGAAAAGGAAAGCAAATAGCTTTATGGGCATATGAACTTACCATTAAACATCCAACCACAAGAGAAAATTTAACTTTTAAAGACTTACCAGAGCCAATAGGGACATGGTGTATATTAAAAAGTTAGAAAACATAAAATTAAATAAATAATAACGAAAAATATTTGCATTTTAAGAAAATATATGTTACAATACCTAAGTATTACGACAAACCGTTAGGAGGAATCAATAGATGGAAGTAGTAAAAATAATATTAATAGCAGTTTATATTATCGTAGCATTAGCGTTAATCATATTAACATTAATACAAACCAAGGAAGATCCTGGATTATCTTCAACGATAACTGGTTCATCAACGAATAACTTTTATGAGAAAAATAAAAGTAGAACAAAAGAAGGAAAACAAAAAAAATGGACAGTTATTTTATCAATTGTATTTGCTATATTGACGATAGTGTTAGGAATTGTATATATGATGTAAAAAGGTTATAATAAGGGTGGTTTGGATAAAAACTGCCCCTTTTTTAATAGGAAAATGAAGTTCCTATTAAAAATGCTAATTTGGAAGGAGAAAAATGAAAGAAAAAGAAAAGAAAATTTTAGAGTTTATGAAAGATGAGGCATATGTGCCGATGAAGGCAAAAGAAATAGCTATGCTTATGAGAGTTCCTAAAAATGAGTATAGTGCATTTTTAGAGATGATGGGAAATTTAGAGTTAGAACGAAAAGTTCAAAAAAATAGAAAGAATCGATATCGAATTAGTGAAAAGACCTATTATGAAGGATATTATAGGAAACATCAGAAAGGATATGGTTTTGTAAAAATAGAAGGACAAGAGGAAGAAATCTATATTGCGAAAGAAAACTCATTAAATGCTCTAAATGGAGATAGAATTTTAATAGAAATTATAGAAGAAAGTAATAAAGTAAAAAAGGCAGAAGGGAAAGTTATAAAAATATTAAAACATGAAAAAGATACAGTAGTGGGAATTTTCCAAAACAATAAAACTTTCGGATTTGTTATACCAGATGATAAGAATTTTGGTACAGACATATATATTGCTAAAAAGAATTTTGGAAAGGCAAGAAGCAATCATAAAGTTTTGGTACAAATTACAAAGTATCCACAAAAAGGGAAAAAGGCAGAAGGAAAGATAATAGAAGTACTTGGAAATGTAAATGAAGCGGGAGTAGATATGCTTTCTCTCATAAAAGAATATAAATTACCAGCAAGATTTCCAGATCCAGTCATAGAAGAGGCCAAGAAATGTGGAAACAAGGTGGATAAAAAAGACATACCAAATAGAGTAGATTTACGAGAGAAAATAATTTTTACAATAGATGGTGAAGATGCAAAAGATTTAGATGATGCCGTAAGAGTAGAAAAATTAGAGAATGGAAATTATCGATTAGATGTTCATATAGCAGATGTAAGTTATTACGTGAAAGAAGATAGCTTATTAGACCAAGAGGCTTTCGTTAGAGGAACAAGTATTTATATGTTAGGAAGAGTAATCCCCATGCTTCCACGTGAATTATCAAATGGAATTTGTAGTTTAAATGCAGGAGAAGATAGATTTACTTTATCTTGCACAATGGAAATTGACCAAAAAGGAAAAGTAGTTTCTTCTGAAATATACAAAGGAATGATCAATGTTACAGAAAGGATGAATTATTCTGATGTTCAAAAAATTATAGATGGTTCAGATAAAAAAGTCTTAGAAAAATACAAGCAATATATACAAGAATTTAAAAATATGGAAGAATTAGCGGTTATATTAAAAAATAGAAGATTAGAGAATGGGTATTTAAATTTAAATATTCCAGAAAGCAAAATTGATTTAGATATAGATGGACATGTTACCAATATTTCTAAATATGAAACAACTTTTGCCCATGAAATCATTGAACAATTCATGTTAACAGCAAATGAAACTGTTGCAGAAAAGTTTTTTTGGTTAGATGCACCATTTATTTATCGTGTACACGAAGAACCCGATTTAGAAAAGATTCGAGAACTTAATAAATTTTTATTTAATTTTGGATTAAAAATAAAGGCAAATCAAGATAATATTTATCCCAAAGAATTTGCCAAGGTATTAGATGATATAAAAGGAAAAGAAGAAGAAAAGGTGGTTTCAACTTTAGTACTTAGAACCTTAAAAGTAGCTAGATATGAGGCAGAAAATAAAGGACATTTTGGAATTGCGAGCAAATATTATTGCCATTTTACTTCACCGATTAGAAGATATCCAGATTTATTTATTCATAGAATCATATCGAATTATTTAGAAGAAAATTATGATGTAGACCAAAGATTTATTGATAAATATAGGCAAGAAGCGGAAGATAGAGCCAAACAGTCTTCAGAAAGAGAAAAAGTTGCCACCCAGGTAGAAAGGGAGGCAGAAGATATAAAGAAGGCTGAGTATATGGAGTCAAGAATTGGAGAAGAATACGAGGGAATAGTTTCATCCATTACTTCATTTGGAATGTTTGTGGAATTAGAAAGTACAGTAGAAGGTTTAATTCGATTTGATAAAATAGGAGATGAATATTTTATATATGATGAAGATAGAAAAAGATTAATTGGGGAAAAAACGAACAAAATATATAAAATTGGTGACAAAGTAAAAATAAGAGTGATAGCTGCTAACAAATTACTCAGACAAATTGATTTTGAAATCGTATAATTTATATAGAGCCATCCAACAAGGATAGTATTAAAAAATAAAATGAATAGACGGAAAGTTTTTCATAATTAGAAGATGTTAAAAAATAGGTTAGGAGAATCTCAAGCTTGTCTTGAGAGGTGCCTACCCTATTTTTAATACATATTCTCTGTCTCTTATACACATCTGACGCTGCCGACGAAGCTAGAA
>USQP01000069.1 GCA_900556945.1 uncultured Clostridium sp. | reverse complement strand
GAGATTACTACGCGTCTCGTGGGCTCGGAGATGTGTATAAGAGACAGTATCCAAATCAAATGAAGTTCAAGTTCAAGTGGGAATTATGAAGATGAATCTAAATATAAATGCTCTAGAAAAACCTCATAAAGATATCTCCTCAAAATTGAATAATAAAATTCAAACTTCTGGATATACCAGTGTTTCCAAATCTAAAACAGCAAAATCTGAAATAAATGTAATCGGTTTAAATGTTGAAGAAGCAGTCTTTGTAGTTGACAAATTTTTAGATGATTGTAGTTTAGCTAAACTTCAATCAGTAAGAATCGTCCACGGCAAAGGTACTGGTAAATTAAAATCCGGAATTCATCAATTTCTAAAAAAACATCCTCATGTAAAATCTTATCGAATAGGCACTTATGGAGAAGGTGAAATGGGTGTTACTGTAGTAGAACTAAAATAGGAGCCATTTGGCTCCTATTAAACATACTTTTCCACCTTTATCACCGTTCTTCCACTTCTTGTTGTTCCCGTAAATTCTTTTATGACAAATCTTCCTTTTCCTCTAATTGTAATCACATCATCTAACTTTAATTGTTTGGAAAGTTTTGTTTCATTTTTTCCATTAACAAAAACTCTTTCTTGGCTAATAATCTGTGCCGCTTTACTTCTAGACGTTTTTGCCAAATCTGAAACGATATTGTCTAATCTTAGTGATGGTACGATAATGCTTACTTCTTCTATTTTAATTTCTTTTTTTCTTATATTTGAAATTTCTTCTATTGATATTTTACTGTTTTCAAATCGAGTAAGTGATGGTAATTCCTTTTTTAATATCTCAGCAAAGTCCTGTACCACTACAATATCCGCTCCCTCGTCTGAAACTAAAATATCGCCTACCTTTTCTCTTTTTAGCCCTAATTTAACAATTCCGCCCAAATAATTTCTATGAGAATACTTTCCTTGTTCCTCTTCTGGCAAGTCTATTCTAACAACCTTTAACATTTTATGATAATTCTTTTCTATCATTTTCTCATTGTATTTCTCAGGATAAATAATTAGAATCTTTCTCTCACTTTCTCCATAACCACCAAATAATTGGTAATTCTTAAAATACACTTTTTTTAAAAAATTCTCTACTAGTGAAACTTGATACATATCTAAAAAGTCTGTATATTCTAACTTTTCTCTTGCTTTACAAAACTCTATTTTATCTAACACTTGAGATAAACACATTCTATCTTCTTGTTTTCTATAATCTTTTAATAATTCTTGCTTATTCATACTTTTCCTTCCTATAAGACACTAGGGACAGGTCTACTTTGTCTCATCATTTTGTCGTTTTTTGTCTAATATTTGTTTTGCCTCATGATAAATATATTCTTCATCTTGATGATATAGTTGTTCTAGTTCTTGCACTTGTCCATGTTTTATAAATTCATCTGGATATCCGTAGTTATATATTTCTATGTTTTTCATCTTTTCATCTACTATTAATTCTTTTACTACTGTTGCCAATCCATTTATTATGGTTCCATCTTCTAACGTTATTACTTTTTTTGTTTTTTCTATAGAATCTTTTATTGTATCTTTATCAAATGGCTTTAAAAATCTTGCATTGATTACTTCTGCACTTATTTGTTCTTCTTCCAACATCTTAGCTACTTTTTGCGCTCTATCTACCGTTTTCCCTATTGCTATGATTGATATATCTGTTCCATTTCTAATAATTTCCGCTTTTCCATATTCCATTTTACTATGAGATGTAAACTTCTTTTTAGATTCTCCTCCTCTTGGATAACGAATTACTACAGGTTTTCCTAAATTCACCGCAAATTCTAACATATCCTCTAGTTCCTTAAAATCTTTTGGTGCTATAATGGTCAAATTTGGTATTAAGCGAAAAAATGCCATATCCAATGTTCCTTGATGCGTTTCTCCGGTCTGCCCCTACTACTCCTGCTCTATCTACACACATAATGACTGGTAAATTTTGAAGAGCAATATCATGAATCACTTGATCATAGGCTCTTTGATAAAAAGAAGAATAAATAGGAACGATGGGAATTACTCCTTCTTTTGCCATCCCCGCCGCTAACCCTAAAGCATGCTGCTCTGCTATTCCTATATCAAAAAATCGATTAGGAAATTCCTTAGCAAATCTTGTTAGTCCAGTTCCATCTTTCATTGATGCTGTAATAGCAACTATTCTATCATTTCTCTTTGCTAATTCTACTAATTTATCTCCAAATACTTTTGAGTAATCTTTTTCTTTTTCTTTTTTAGGTTTTCCCGTCTCTAAATCAAATGGCGCTGTTGCGTGAAACTTATCTGGATTCTCTTCTGCTATTTTGTAGCCTTTTCCTTTCTTTGTTAACACATGAAGTAATACCGGTCCATCCAATTGTTTACTAATCTTCAACATTCTCTCTAATTCTTCTATATTATGTCCATCAACTGGTCCTAAATAACGAAATCCAATATCTTCAAAAAACATCTTAGGAATAATTAATTGTTTTATACTTCTTTTTATTCTTTGTACTACTTTTACAATAGGTTGTCCAATAATGGGAATTTTATTTATCCTATTTTTCATAGAAACATTCGATTTCGTGTAGGTTTTCTTTGTTCTCAATTTGCTTAAGAGCATATTCATTCCGCCAATATTTTTAGAGATACTCATTTCGTTATCATTTAAAATAACTGTCAATCTTGTTTGACTCGCACCTGCGTCATTTAGAGCTTCTAATGCCATTCCTCCTGTTAACGCACCATCTCCTATAACAGCTAATATATTACTATCTTCTCCTTTAATATCTCTTGCTCTTGCCATTCCTAATGCTGCTGATATAGAAGTACTACTATGTCCGGTATTAAAACAATCTGTTTCAGATTCATTTGTTTTTGGAAAACCTGCTATTCCGTTTAGTTTTCTCAAGGTCTTTAATTGTTCTTTTCTTCCCGTCAAAATTTTATGTACATAAGTTTGATGTCCTACATCCCATACTATTTTGTCTTTTGGCAAATCAAAAATGGTATGTAAAGCTATGGTTAACTCTACCACTCCCAAATTAGAAGCTAAATGCCCTCCATTTTCTGATACAATTTCTAATATATATTTTCTTATTTCTTCTGCTAATTGCTTTTGTTCTTCTATATTTAATTTTTTAACATCTTCAGCTGAATTTACTTTTTCTATCATATTATCACCTTAATCGTTTTATGTAGTCTTTATGATATCATTTTTTTGATATTTTGTAAACTACTAACTTCTTTTGCTAACTAACTTTTCTTATTTTTCCATACAATTTAATATTAAATTAACACCATCAATAAAACCTTTTTTATATGCTATCTCTATAAAAGATGACATTTTTATATTTTCTTTTTCCTCTGGATCAATAATATTTTTGTTTTTCTCTTTTAATTTCAACCCTTCTTCTTTAATCATTTTATCTAACTCTTCTTGTTGGATTTCATAAATTTTATTCATCATATTTTCTTTCATACTATATCATTCCTTTACATTTATTTATATTCTTCCCTTATATACAAAAAATAAACGTTGCTTAAATTCTATTAAACAACGTTTATTCTTTAAAATTATTCTCCTCCGCCACCCCATGAGCTTGGAATTTCATTATAGTTTGATAAATTAGTACATCCCCCAAAGCATAAACCGTAACTCTTTACAGTTTCTATTTTCCATAGTTCAGGTGCATTTCCTGTTAAGTTTGAAGACTGCCAAAAAGTTCTAAAAAAACTTGTTATATTTGTACAATTTGAAAATAATTTTTCTGGTATAGTAGTTCTTAAACTAGTGCATTTAAAAAATGTATAATCAAATCTTTCCGCTTTTGTACAATTCTTAAACAAATTTTCCGGTATACTTCCTGTTAGCCCTGTACAGCCACCGAATGCAAATTCAAAGCTTGTAATTTCTGTACAGTTTTCGAATAAATCTTCAGGTATCTCTCCAGTTAACCCTGTACAGTTGCTAAAAGCTCCCATACTTTTAATTTTTCTACAATTTTTAAATATATTATTTGGTATAGTACCACTTAACCCTGTACAATTGTCAAATACACCACTTAAATTTTCAACTTCTATACAATTCTTAAATATATCTTCCGGTATATTTCCTGTTAAACCTGTACAGCCACTAAAAATATTTTGAAAGGTTGTAACTTTCGAATTGTTTTTAAATAGATTCTCTGGTATATTTCCTGTTAGACCTGTACAATTCATGAATGTACAAGTAAAAATTTTTATATTTGGACAGTTATCGAATATGTTTTCTGGTATAACTCCCGTTAATCCCACGCAATCTTTAAAACATCCCGTATGATACGATGCTCCTAATTCTTCCAAATTTATACAATCCTTAAACAGATTTTTTGGTATAGTCCCTGTTAATCCTGTACAACCATAAAATGTACCGCTAAAACTTGTTACTTTTTTACACCCCTTAAACATATTTTCTGGAATCTTTCCTGATATCAAATTGCAACCTCTAAATAAATTTGAAAAACTGGATACATTCTCAAAACTGTTTAATGATGGTTCTGGTATTTCTCCTGCTAGATTTGTACACTGAGAAAAACAATAATAATTGCTTTTTAATCCTTTCCCCAATACCCCCCATTGATTTATTCCTATTATTTTATCCTTACTAGTATTTATTTTAGCAAAATTAAAGTTTTCACATTGCCCTGTTATTGTTACTGTATATGTTCCAGCTTTTTCATAAGTATGAATTCTCTCTTCATCGCTTGCACTTGTTACTTGTAATATCTCTGTTCCGTCTCCATAATCTACTGTAAAATCACATGTTCCATTTATTGGAAGTGTTATAGTATCTTCGTCTGCTACTGTCCACTCTGTTATAAATGGTTTTAGTTCTTCAAATATATCATCATTTTTTAATGCATCTTCTGGTATTAATCCCATTTCCTCTGCCATTATATATTGTTCTTTATCATTTCCTATATACACTAAATTTCCATCTTCTATTCTTAGTATTTTGGCATATTCATCTGTCATACTTTTTATTATTTCTTGAATAGTTGGATCTGTTATTGTGTCTGCTTTTAATGTCGAACTATCTTCATCAAATAAAAACATTTTTGTCTTATATAATTCTAGTTCTTCTTTATATTTTGCTATTTCTGTTTTAAATCCAACCTCACCTGTTTTTGTTAATAAGCCATTTTTACCTGTTAATGTAGTTATTGTTACTCCTGCAAGTATTAGTAACACAATAATAGTTATTCCTAATGCTATTAAAGTAATTCCTTTATTACTGTCTCTTATACACATCTCCGAGCCCACGAGACGCGTAGTAATCTCGT
>USQP01000068.1 GCA_900556945.1 uncultured Clostridium sp. | reverse complement strand
GAGATTACTACGCGTCTCGTGGGCTCGGAGATGTGTATAAGAGACAGTTATTGGTGTTGATAATAATGTACACTTTAAGTGTAGAAGCGGTGGCTAAAAATAACAATCCACTTTTAAGAGAGATAACAATTGACGGAGAAGCTATTAAACCAGAATTTGACCAATTTATAACAGATTATGTAATAGCGGTAGATAGCGAGAAAGAAAATATAGAGATAGAAGCTGCAACAGATGATCCAAATGCTAGCTATGAAATTAAAGGGGATACAAATTTAAAATTAGGTATTAATAATTTTGAAATTAAAGTAACAGCAGAAGATGGGAAAACAACTAATTCCTATTTTCTTCATATTACAAAAGGGGATATAAATAAAGCAAATGCGAATTTGAAAGACATAGAAATTGAAGGATTGTCGTTAAATCCTAAGTTTAATGAGAAAGATACTAATTATTTGGTAGAATATGATAATTATATAGAAAAGCTAAATATTATTGCAACGCCTGAAAGCGAAAAAGCAAAGATTGAAATTTTAGATAATGATAATTTTAATAGTACAATTCATATTGTAACAATAAAGGTAACAGCAGAAGATGGAATCACTACAAAAGAATATAAAATTAATGCAAAAAAAGCAGGAGAAAGTATGGAAGATCCTAGCGGATTAGAGGAATATGAAGAATCAATAGAGAAAAAACAAGAGACAGAGCAAAAAATAAAGAATAAAAGAATGTGGATTGGAATCGGAGTAGGAGGAATGATTATAATTATCGGAGTTGTTATCATAATGAAAAAGAAAAAATAAAATAGGAAAATTACCCATGTTAATTTTTGAATTAATATGGGTAATTTGTTATAAAATGGAATATGATTTTGCCTCATTTTTATTGACTTGCAGTTGCGAAAATGATATACTAAAAATGCAAAAAAACTATAATTTCGACAAAAGAGGAGAAAGATATATGAAAGATAAAAATATAAAATTAATGAGAAATGTATTATTATTTTTTATTATTATTATAATAGGGTTAGGGGTTATTGATAAAGTGCAAGCAGCTAAAAGCTATTATCAGTATGTAAAAACAGGAATTGATCAATTTCCGGGTTCATATAAAGAAAGATTGCAACAGCTAGCTAATCAATACCCTAATTGGAAGTTTCAGGCCTATTATACAGGAATTCAATGGGATGAATTAATTGAGAATGAAAGAGATGAAAGTGTACATAGAAATAGAGTAACTAATAATGCACCAGTTTCATGGAAACATTGTGATTTTGTGGATGATGGATGGGCTTGTGCATCAGATGCAGCTGTAAAATATTATTTAGATCCGAGAAATTTTTTGAACGAAACACAAATATTTCAATTTGTGGAGACATCTTATAATGAAAAAGTGCAGACATTAAGTGCAATACAAAATTCGGTTAAAGGCACATTTTTAGATCAAGTAATAACTTGCAAAGATTTAAATAACAATACAGTAACTATGTCATATTCAGAAATAATTATAGAAGCTGCTAAAAAAACAAATATAAGTGCATTTGCTATAAAAAGTAAAATAATTCAAGAAGTAGGATCATCTGGAAGTGGTTCTGTATCAGGTACATACCCAGGATATGAAGGATATTACAATTTCTTCAATTATGGAGCTTATGATGATGGGGATGATATTGCAAATGGATTAGAATATGCAAAATCAAAAGGATGGGACAGCCAATATAAAGCAATTGTGGGAGGAGCAGAATTAATAGGAAAATATTACATAGAACAAGGCCAAAATACGGCATATTTTACTAAATGGGATGTAGTAGGAACAAAAATATTAAATGATGGTGAATCACAATTTGTTAGCTCATCAGATATGTTTTGGCATCAATATATGACTAATATACAAGATCCAACATCACAATCATATTCGACTAAAAAGTTATATGAAAATAGCTTACAAAGTGAAATTACATTTATAATACCAGTCTACGAAAATATGCCTGAATCAAATCCAATGCCACAAGATGTATCAGTGGAAAGTATTACTCTTAATAAAGAAAAGTTTGTAATCAATATTGATGAAAAAGATACTGTAAAAGCAACAATTAATCCAAGTAATGCAACTAACAAAAATGTGATTTGGGAAGTATCTGATTCAGAAATAATACGATTATGGAATGGCGATTTTAGAGGATTAAAAGAAGGAACAGTAACAATTACTGCCAAAACACAGGATGGGGGTAAAATAGCAACATGTCAAGTAATTGTAAGAGATCCGAATAAAAATTATGTACAAGAAATAAAAATGGAACAATCAGAATATATAATAAACATTGATGAAGCTACTGACATTAAATATTCTTATTTACCCACAGATAGTGTAAATACAGAATTTAATTGGACAACAGACAATTCAGATGTGATTCGTGTATGGGGAAATAAGGTTAGAGCATTAAAGGAAGGAGTGGCTCAAGTTATTGCAACAAATGATGAGGGAACGGTAGAAGCGAAATGTAAAGTAATTGTAAGAGATCCAAACAAAGTATATGTAAATAATATAAATGTAAGCAAAGACAAATATTTTATAGAAGTCGATGAAGCAGTAGACATTGAATATTCATATCTACCTACTAATGCTTCTAATGCAAATTTTGAATGGACAACAGATAATTCAGATGTGATTCGCGTATGGGGAAATAGGGTTAGAGGACTAAAAGAAGGAACAGCCAAAGTTATGGTAAAAACAGAAGATGAAACAGTTGAATCTAGTTTTTATGTTATTGTAAGGAATCCAAATTTGACATATGTAGAAGATATCAATTTTGATAAAGAAGAATATGTTGTCGATTTAGATGAAGCAATAGACATAGAATATTCTTATTCGCCTAGTAACGCGTCAAATGCTGAATTTGAATGGAACTCAACAGATCCAGAGGTAATTAGAGTATTCGGGAACAGGTTTAGAGGACTGAAGGAAGGAACTGCCTATATTCTTGTTAAAACAAAAGATGAAAGTATAGAAAAAAAGATAAAAGTAACAGTAAAAGATTATAGTAAAATAAATGTAGAAGAGATTACTACAGAAAAAGATGAATATACAATAGCAATTGATGAAGCTGTTGATGTTAATTATACATATTTTCCAATAGAGGCTGGAAATGCACAATTCGATTGGATATCAAGTAATCCTGAAGTTTTAAGAGTATTTGGGAACAGATTTAGAGGATTGAAAGAGGGGACAGCAGAAGTAATAGTAAGAACAACAGACGGAACAATAGAGAAGAGAATAAAAGTAACAGTAAAAGGTACAAATAATAAATATGTAAGTAGTATAAATTTAGAAAAAACAGAATATACAGCAAATGTAGATGAAGCAATAGATATTCCATTCACCTATACTCCAGAAGATGCAATAAATGCAGAATTTGAATGGACAACAAATAGTCCAGATGTAATTCGAGTATGGGGAAATAGATTTCGAGCATTGAAAGAAGGAACAGCGCAAATAATAGTAAGAACGACAGATGGAACAATAGAAAGAAAGATACAAGTAATAGTAAAATAATTGTAAAAAATAGGAGGAATATTAATGAAAAAATTATGGGCAATAATGATATTTATGATAGGACTACTGACAATTATGCTTTGCGCAACAACTGTAAATGCGGCAGATGATGAAGGAAACTTTGTAATAGTACTAGACCCGGGACATGGTGGAAATGACCCGGGCACTTCTAGTAGTTCTGGTATAATTGAGGCTCAAGTAAATTATAAGTTAGCAATATATGCGAAAGAAGAATTAGAAAAATATGAAGGTGTAAAAGTATATTTAACAAGATATAATACTTGTCCATCAATACGTGAAAGAGCAGAATTTGCAAGAGATTACAATGCAGATTTACTGATAAGTTTACATATAAATTCAGGAGCATCGTCAGCAAGGGGAGCTGAAATTTGGGTAACTCAAGATAATACAAAGGTAGAATATTATGAAAAAAGCAAAGAAGTAGGATATAAAATATTAGAAAAAATCAGTCAAGTAGGATTGAAAAATAATGGCGTGTCAACAAGAAGTGGACAACCAAATGAGTGGTATCCAAGTGGTGTTGTCAAAGATTATTATGGAATTATTAGATACGCAATGGATTTTGATATTCGTTCCCTTCTTGTTGAACATTGTTATGCAAGTAACAGTTTAGATTGTGAATATATAAATTCAGATGAAAAAATAAAAAAATTGGCAATTGCTGATGCTCAAGGAATTGCGGAAGCATATTGTCTAGAAGAAAAGAATACAGGAAAGCAGTCAGTTAGATATTTTTCATTAGATAAAAGTGAATTAAATTTAGAAATAACTTCAGAAAATGCTCAACCTGTTGGCTATATATATCCAGTATTTACTCCATCTAATGCTTATAATCAAAATATTGAATGGCATTCTACGAATTCTGATATCGTGCGTGTATATGATGGAAAAGTAAGAGGATTACAAGAAGGAGAAGCTACAATTACAGCAATTACAAATAATAATCAAAGGATTGCGAAGTGCAAGGTAGTAGTTACAAAACCAGCAGTAGCTTTAAAAGAAATTAGTACAGATAGAGAACAAATTATACTTAATGTAGATCAAAAGGATAAAATTAATGTAATATTCAATCCTGATAATGCTACTGACCAAACAATCTACTGGTCATCATCAAATTCTGAAATAGTACGTGTTTGGAATGGTGATATTAGAGGATTAAAAGAAGGAGTATCAACTATAACGGGGATATCAAGAGCAGGAGGAAAAACAATAGCATGTGATGTAATAGTAAGAGATCCAAATAAAAAATATGTAGAAAGTATAAATTTAGAAAATGAATATATAGTGGATGAAAATGAAGCAAAAGATATACTATTTACCTATACTCCAGATGATGCAACAAATGCTGAATTTGAATGGTCAACAACAAATCCAGAAATAGTACGTGTTTGGGGAAATCGAATTAGAGGATTAAAGGAAGGTGACGCAGAAGTAACAGTAAAAACTAAAGATGGAACAATTGAAAAGAAATTTATAGTAAAGGTGCAGAAAGGAAAAAAAGTTGATGCTATAAATCTAGAAGAGGAAGAGTATGTTGTAAATGTAAATGATGCACAAGATATAGAGTTCACCTATACTCCAGAAGATGCAACAAATGCGGAATTTGAATGGACAACAGATAACTCAGATGTAATTCGAGTATGGGGAAATAGATTTCGAGCATTAAAGGTAGGAACAGCACAAGTAATAGTAAGAACAACAGACGGAACAATAGAGAAGAAAATAAAAGTAACAGTAAAAGGTACCTGTCTCTTATACACATCTGACGCTGCCGACGAAGCTAGAAGTG
>USQP01000067.1 GCA_900556945.1 uncultured Clostridium sp. | reverse complement strand
CGGCAGCGTCAGATGTGTATAAGAGACAGATTTTCTATATGTAAAGTTAAGTACATTTCATACAGAAAAGGCAAAAACAAATAGTCTATTCTAAAAAGACACTTTAAATTATATACTAAAAATAGTTTCAGAATAGGAGGGTTTGTATGGAACTTAAATCTATTGGTAAAAAAATAAGGGAACAAAGACAGATCAAACATTTATCACAGGAAAAGCTAGCAGAGCTTATTGATGTAACTCCTTCTTATATCAGTAACATAGAAAGTGGAAATAGAGTGGCTAGTTTACCTACTATGTTGGAAATAGCAAAAGTTTTAGATATTTCTTTAGATTATTTATTATTAGAAGATATAACAAATAATTATAACAAGATTAATGTGGATAAAGTGTTAATAGAATTTAAGAATATATTAGAACAATTAAATGATAAACAAGCTATAAAAGAGTATGTCGTCTACTGTAGGGGAATTGCAAATTCTATGATGGAGATTATGAATAAGTAAAAGAGACAAAATTTGTCTCTTTTTCTAAATCGAATATGTTTCTAATAGAAATATATTTTACAAATAGAAAGAAATGTGCTATAATATAAATAGCGAAAAGTATTTGTAATGCTATTTTGCAACCCTACAACTAAATAGTTATAGGATTTTCTATACCTTTTTAGTTAAAGCCCAACGTAAACTATACAACAATAAAAGGAGGAAAACATTATGTTGGCAAAAGAACTCAAAATTAAATCCTTAAGAAGACAGAGAGAATTTATTGAGAAACAGTTATCTCATGCTTCAAAAGAAGATGGCGACACATCGTACAGATTTGTTGGACATGTTTATCCAGAAGTGATTGAATACTTCGAGAAAGAAGGTTTCATCGTTACGAAGGTTGAGTCTGACATGTTGACTATGGTGACAAAAGGACTCCCTGTCTATCTTTTCATCGTTGGCGATATTAAGCTGAGCGACGAAGAAATGAAAGAAGCAGAATCCTATTATGAGCCAGAAGAGCCTGGAGCTGATTACGAGGATTCGAGAGGATTTGAAGAATTTATGCGTGCCCTTATGGGTGGAGGCATGCCAATGTAAAAACGAGGAGGACCTACATATTGCTATGTAGGTCCGTTTTCTATAAAAAAACTGCTATACATATTTTGTATAGCAGTTTTGGTGAGCCAGGAGGGATTCGAACCCCCGACCCCAGGCTTAGAAGGCCTGTGCTCTATCCAACTGAGCTACTGACCCATATCTAATGAACAATAAATATAATACCATAAAAAAACAGAAGTGTCAACAAGTAGAAGACAAAAAATCAAAAAATTATATTAGAAAACCCAATTAAACCAAAAATAATAAAAATAGCATTAGATAAGATTTCTATTAGTTTAGGATTTAATTTATTGCCCAAAAATTTTCCAAAGAAAAGGGCAATAGAATTACTAGCTACCATACCAGCAATCGATCCAAGAATTAAAGATATTTTATAACTAGGATATTGTAATCCAAGTCCCAAAGAAGCTAAAAAAGTTTTATCTCCTAATTCACCAATTATAATACTAATGGCAATAATAATAGTATAATTCATCTTAATATTCGAAAGTTTTTGAAGAATAGAAGATTTAGAATCATTTTCGCTCAATTTTTCCTTTTTAGGTAAAAATCCAATCATTCCAAATAAAAGAAAAGATGTGTATGTAAAAATTTCTAAGTAAAATTGAAAAGCTTCATTTTCAAAAGATCCTATTTTGCTACCAAATAAGATAGCTAGACCATGACTAAAAAAAGTGCCAAGAGCAACTCCAAGTAGAATAGTTTTAGCTTTATCTCTAGTAGAAAAAGATAAAACTAAAAGTTGCGTTTTATCACCTAATTCAGATAAGAATATAAGAATAAAACTAATAAAAAAGGGATAAATAAACTCCATAAAAAAACACCTCTTTTTTCTTTGTTAATAAATATGCAAATCAAAAAAAAATATGCTAGACGGGTGGTTAAGAGGGGACGGGTACATATTAACCATAAATAAAAATGGTTAATATGTACCCGTCCCCTCTTAACCACTCTGACATTGTGAATTTTTTGTGAATTACTTTACTTTTACTTTACTTTAAAGAATTAAGATGATAAGATATAAAACAGTTGATAATAATATTAAAGGAGGAATTTTTTGTGATAGAAGTTAAAAATGTTACAAAAAAGTATGGAAAGTTCATTGCCGTAGACAATATCAGTTTTACAATTAACGAAGGTGAGGTTGTAGGATTACTTGGACCCAATGGAGCAGGTAAGAGTACAACAATGAATATGCTTACAGGTTTTATTGAACAAACAGAAGGAGAAATTGTTATTGATGGATATAATATGCTAAAAAAACCGAAAAAAGCAAAAAGAGAGATTGGATATATGCCAGAAGGAGTACCTCTTTATACAGATTTAACGGTAAAAGAATTCGTAACTTATATGGCAGAAATCAAAAATCTCGACAAAAAAACGAGAAAAGAGAAAGTACAAAAAATAATTGAACAAACAGGATTAAAAGATGTTGAAAAGAAGTTAATTAGAAATCTATCAAGAGGATATAAACAAAGAGTAAGTATGGCAGGAGCTTTAGTGGGAGAGCCTAAAATATTAATTTTGGATGAACCAACAGTTGGATTGGATCCGAAACAGATTACCGAGATAAGAAATTTGATAAAAGAATTAGGAAAAACTCATACCGTTATTTTAAGTTCGCATATTTTATCAGAAGTAAGTCAAATATGCAATAAAGTTATTATCATAAATAAAGGCAAAATTGTTGCAATAGATACACCTGAAAAACTAGAAGAAAAAGTATCAAATAAAAATTGTATTTATATAACAGTAGAAGATACTGAAAACAAAATGAAAGATATAAAGGAAAAAATAAAGGAAATTACAAAATTAGAATTATTGCAAAATAACGAAGATGGAACAAAACAATATATGATAGAGTCAAAAGAAGAAATAGATTTAAGAAAAATATTGTTTACGGAATTAGCCAAAGAAAATATCACAATATTTGAAATGAAAAAGGCAGATAGTACGTTAGAGGATGCATTCATGAAATTAATAGAAGGAGGGAATCAATAATGCTAGCAGTCATAAAAAAAGAATTTAAGACTTATTTTTGCTCACCAGTAGGCTATGTATTTATAGGACTATTTTTAATTATGTTCAGCATATTTTTCTATGTTGATGTATTTCAATATCAAAGTACAAATTTTGAATATATATTTTATTCAGGAGCAACAATTCTAACATTTATTGTTCCAATTCTTACCATGCGAACAATTGCAGAGGAAAGAAAAACAGGAACAGAACAATTAGTACTAACTTCACCACTTAGTATTACAAAAGTAGTACTAGGAAAATTTATAGCAGCAACTTTAATTGTTGTTATTACCGAGCTTTGTACGTTCTTATATTTTGGCATTCTAAGCTTTTTTGGGACACCACATATAACAACAGCATTAGTTACTTTATTAGGGTTTTTATTACTAGCTATGAGTTATATATCGTTTGGAATTTTAGCATCTAGTATTACAGAAAACCAAATTATTGCAGGAGTAATAACAATAGGATTCTTTATATTAACATGGTTTTTACCACAATTTAGTAGTATATTTACTAATTTTTCACTTATCAATATGTTCTCTAAATTTCCATCAGGACAAATTGATATTGCAGATACCGTTACATTTATAACATTTACAATTTCATGCATACTTCTTACTATAATTGTTATGCAAAGAAGAAAAAGTGTAAGATAGAGGGAGGGAGAATTAAGTTGAAAGAGAAAAAACTTAAAAAAGAAGAGAAAAAGACTACAAAAGTGGTAAAGGACGGTAAAGAAAATAAATTTATAGAAATCATTAAGAAAAAATGGTTAGTAGACGGAACAAAAACTTTTATATTAATTGCCATCATTATAGCAATATTTATTGGAATTAACCTTTTTATGCAAAATCTAGAGTTAACACCAATTGATTTTAGTCAGGAAAAACTATATTCCTTAACAGAAGAGAGTAAAGAAAAAGTAAAAGATATTGATAAAGATGTTAATATCTATTTTATAGGATATACAGATGATGATTCTAACTTAGATTTAGCAAAACAATACAAAAAAGCAAATGAAAAAATAGTAGCAGAAGCGATTGATATTAATAATAGACCAGACTTAGCACAAAAATATGGAATTGAAAGTGGAACGCAAGGAATTATTGTAGAATGTGGAGATAAATCAAAGGTGTTAACAGAGAGTGATTTAGTAACCTATGATACATCGACTTATGAAACCATTAGTGTTGCAGAAGAAAAATTAACTAGTAGTATCCTTTCTGTAACAAGTGATGAAATTCCCAAAGTATATTTTTTAGAAGGTTATAGTGATTTTTCATTAAGTAAAAATATGAACTATTTAAATATGTACCTAGAAAACGAAATAAATGAAGTAGATACTTTAGATATTTTATCAGTAGGAAAAGTTCCAGATGATTGTGACACTTTAGTAATTACAACGCCATCGAAAGATTTTGATGATATTGCAACAAATGCAATCATAGATTATATCAATTCTGGAAGAAATATATTATGGTTGAATTCAGCATTAACAACTCAAAAAGATTTAACAAATGTAAATAAAATCTTAGCAATGTATGCAGTAGAACCATTTGAAGTAGGAGTTATAAGAGAAACAGATAGTAGTAAAATGATAACAAATTCACCTGATTTAATAAAACCTGATATAAAATATTCGACAGTAACAGAAGATTTGTATAATTCTACAGGTGTTATTTTTATTAATGCAACAAAAGTAAACATCAATCAAGAGAAATTAGAAGAGCAACAAGTAGAAGAAACAAATTTGGCATTAGCTAGTGAGGGTTCATATTTTAGAACAAATTTTAATATTCAACAAAATTCCATTTCAGAAGGCGAAGAGAAAGGATCATTTGTCGTAGGCGCAGAATTGGAAAAAACATTAAAAGAGAAAAATGAAGAAACTGGAGAGAGTGCTATTACTTCGAAATTGATTATATTTGGTGAGAATTATTTTATATCAGATTATCAACTAAGTGAAAGCTCACAATATGGTGCAATTCAACTTGCTTACAATAAAGATTTAGTATTAAATTCAATTGCTTATTTAGTAGATAGACCAGAAGATATTACAGCAAGAAAGAGTACAGGAACAGTAACATATACTGCTACAGAACAACAAGATACTATTATAAGAGCAATTATATTTACGGTTCCAATTGTAATTGTATTAACAGGAATTATAGTTTGGCAAGTAAGAAGAAGAAAAAAATAGAATAAATCTTAAAAAATCCCATAAACTATTATGGGGTTTTTTAATTTAATAGAAAATCTTAT
>USQP01000066.1 GCA_900556945.1 uncultured Clostridium sp. | reverse complement strand
ATTTTAAACAAAAAAATAATGCAAAAGGGAAAGGAAAGGAAAAGAAATAATGATAAAATTACTAAAAAACTTAGGTAAAAAAGAATGGATATTAGCAGTAATATGCTTAGTTTTAATTATTGGGCAAGTTTGGTTAGAACTAAAAATGCCAGATTATATGTCAGAAATAACAGTACTAGTTCAAACAGAAGGAAGCGAGATGAGTGAAATTCTTAAAAACGGTGCTTATATGATTGGGTGTGCATTAGGTAGCTTACTTTCAGCGGTCATTGTTGGCTATTTTGTTTCTAATATTTCTGCAACTTTCTCAATGAATGTTAGAAAAAAATTATTTAGTAAAGTAGAAAATTTAGCCATGAATGAAGTGAAAAGTTTTTCAACTAGTAGTTTAATTACAAGAACAACAAATGATATTACACAAATACAAATGTTAATAGCTATGGGACTACAATTAATTATAAAAGCACCAATTACAGCGGTTTGGGCGATTACAAAAATATTAAACAAAAGTTGGCAATGGAGTGCATTAACAGCACTTGGCGTTCTAATATTATTGGCAGTTATAGGAACACTTATGGTTATTGTATTGCCAAGATTTAAAAAAGTACAAAAATTAATTGACAAGATTAATGGTGTAACCCGTGAAAATCTAACAGGAATTCGTGTGGTAAGAGCTTTTAATGCAGAAAGATATCAAGAAAATAAGTTCGAAGAGGTAAACACAAAACTGACAGGTATGCAATTATTTAACCAAAAAGCTTTAGCTACACTCTCACCAGTTATGTATTTAGTCATGTATTTCTTGACACTTGGAATCTATTTTATAGGAGCATATTTAATCAAAGATGCTTTTATGGTAGATAAATTATCTTTATTTGGAGATATGGTAGTATTTAGTTCATATGCTATGCAAGTTATCATGTCATTTCTAATGCTTGCTATGATATTTATGATGGTGCCTCGTGCACAAGTATCAGCAAATCGTATTAATGAGGTATTAGACACAGAAATTACCATAAAAGATGGAAAAATTAATAAAGATGTGACAGGTGAAAAAGGAACGGTGGAATTTAAAAATGTATCCTTTAAATATCCAGATGCAGATGAGTATTTACTACGAAATATATCATTTCAAGCAAATAAGGGTGAAACCGTAGCATTTATAGGTTCAACAGGTAGCGGTAAATCAACTCTAATTAATTTGGTACCGAGATTTTATGATGCAACAGATGGAGAAGTTTTAATTGATGGTGTCAATGTAAAAGATTACACACAAGAATTTTTACACAATAAAATAGGATATGTGCCACAAAAAGCAGTAATTTTCAATGATACAGTAAGCAACAATATCGCTTATGGAGAAAATGGAAAGGAAAAAGCAACAGAAGAGCAAATAAGAAAAGCTATAGAAGTAGCGCAAGGAAAAGAATTTGTAGAAAAAATGGAAAATCAATATGATACACATATGGCACAAGGTGGAACCAATGTATCAGGAGGACAAAAACAAAGATTATCCATTGCTAGAGCAATTGCAAGAGATCCAGAAATTTATATTTTTGATGATAGTTTCTCAGCATTAGATTATAAAACAGATAGTGTTCTAAGAAAAGAATTGAAAAAATATACAAAAGATGCAACAACATTAATCGTAGCACAAAGAATAGGAACCATTATGAATGCAGATAAAATTTTAGTTTTAGATGATGGCGAATGTGTAGGAGAAGGAACACATAAAGAATTATTAAAAAACTGTGAAATATATAAGCAAATTGCTTTATCTCAATTATCAAAGGAGGAATTAGAAAATGACTGAAAATAACGAAAATAGAACAACTAGAGCTCCTAGAGGTATGAGAGGACCAGGAATGGGAGGAGGAGCAGGAGAAAAGGCAAAAGATTTTAAGGGAGCTATGAAAAGATTATTTAAAGAATTAAAAGCTTTTAAAGTTTTAGTAAGCATAGCACTTGTTTTAGCAGTATTAGGTTCTGTCTTATCCATTATTGCTCCTAACAAATTATCCGAATTAACAGATGAAATATCAGAAGGATTAGTTGTCAATAAAGATAATTTAGAAACTTTGAGCCAAAATATTACATCTAGTTTAAACGAAGAAACGATACGAGAAAAAACAACAGATATTTTAAAAATAGATTTATCTAAAGAAACGATGACACAAATTATGACTTCAAAAGAAATAACGATGGAGGATAAACAGGTTTTTCAAACTACAATGGAAAAAATGCAAACAATCACTAATGAAAATGAAAGTATGAACGATTTATTAGAATTGCCAAATAGTATTTTAAAAATTATTCTTCCAGACTCTACCTATGAAAATATATCGATTTCTTCTGAAGACAAAATTACATTCTTAAAAACAATGAGCAAATTATCAACAGAAGAGATAAATAGTGAAACGATATCTGAAATTCCAGAAAGCATACAAAATGTATTATTTACAGAATTTGAAATAGATGGAACAAAGATTAGCTCAAGCGAACAAGTACAATTTTTAAGTATAATGAGTACTTTAGGGGAGGATGCAACTGCAGAAAAATTATATCAAAAGATAGATGAAATGCCAGAGAGCATACAAAATGTAGTAAAGCCATTTATGAATATAGATGCAATCAAGAAAATTGCACTATTTCTAGCAATGCTATATATAGTAAGTGCGTTATTTACTTATATTGAATCATTGGCTATGACAGATGTAGCAAATAAATTTGCAAAGAGTTTAAGAAGCAAAATCTCTACAAAAATTAATCAATTACCGCTTAAATATTTTGATAAAAATTCAATTGGAGATGTATTATCGAGGGTAACAAATGATGTTGATACCATAGCACAATCAATGAACCAATCTTTAGCAACATTAGTAAGTAGTACAACATTATTTATCGGAACGATTATTATGATGTTCTATACGAACTGGATTATGGCTCTTACTGCAATTCTCTCTAGTTTGATTGGATTTATATTGATGTTCCTTATCTTAGGAAAATCCCAAAAATACTTTGTGGCAAGGCAAGTAGAATTAGGGAGACTAAATGGACATATAGAAGAAATTTATTCTGGTTTAAATGTAGTAAAAGTCTACAATGGAAAGAAAGAAGCAGATAGAAAATTTGATGAATTCAATCAAAAAGTATATGAAGCAAATCAAAAAAGTCAATTTTTGTCAGGTTTAATGCAACCGATTATGAACTTTATTGGTAACTTCGGTTATGTTGCTGTATGTATTGTGGGGGCTATATTAACGATGAATGATGTGATATCATTTGGTGTTATTGTGGCATTTATCACTTATGTAAGATTATTTACCAATCCGTTATCACAAATAGCACAAGCAATGACATCTTTACAGTCAACAGCCGCTGCAAGTGAAAGAGTATTTGAATTTATGGATGAAGAAGAAATGCCAAGTCAAAAAGAAATAACAAAAGTGTTAGATAAGAAAGAAGTAAAAGGAAATATCGAATTCCAAAATGTTGTTTTTCAATATGATAATAATGACAAACCAACTATAAAGAATTTTAGTGCCCAAGCAAAACCAGGACAAAAAGTTGCGATTGTAGGGCCAACAGGAGCGGGAAAAACAACCATGGTAAATCTACTTATGAAATTTTATGATATCAATTCAGGAGACATTAAAATAGACGGAATATCTACTAAGGAGTTAACAAGAGAAAACATACACGATTTATTTACTATGGTACTACAAGATACTTGGTTATTTAATGGAACCATAAAAGAAAATATTATTTACAATAATGAACATATAAGTGATGAACAAGTAAAAGAAGTATGTAAAACAGTCGGATTACACCATTTTATTAAAACACTGCCACATGGGTATGACACAGAAATTTCCGATAATGATAGTGTGTCCGCAGGACAGAGACAATTACTTACAATTGCAAGAGGTATTTTACAAGATGCACCATTTTTAATATTAGATGAGGCGACTTCGAATGTAGACACAAGAACAGAAGAATTGGTACAAAAAGCAATGGATAAACTAACAGAAGGAAAAACATCCTTTATTATTGCACATAGACTATCTACGATTAAAAATGCAGATTTAATTTTAGTCATGAAAGATGGAAACATTATTGAACAAGGAAATCACGAAGAATTAATGGAACAAAATGGATTTTATGCAGATTTATATAATAGCCAATTTGAATTGTAAAAAAAGATATTATAAATTAATTATAGAATTTATAAAAAGAAAGAAGGAATCAAAAATGGGAAATAAACAGTTTAAAGCAGAGTCCAAGAGATTACTAGATTTAATGATTAACTCTATTTATACAAACAAAGAAATTTTTCTAAGAGAATTAATTTCCAATGCGAGTGATGCAATCGACAAATTATATTATCGCTCACTAACAGATAAAAAATTAAAAATAAAGAAAGAAGACTTAAAAATTAGAATTGACTTAGACAAAGAGAAAAGGATACTTACCATAACCGACAATGGATGTGGTATGACAGAAGAAGAACTAGATAAAAATTTAGGAACGATTGCAAAGAGTGGATCACTTAATTTTAAAGAAGAAAATGAGAAGAAAAAAGATATTGATATTATCGGACAATTTGGGGTAGGATTCTATTCTGCCTTTATGGTAAGTGATTTGGTAACAGTAGAAAGTAAATCAGTAGATAGTGACAAAGCTTATTGTTGGAAATCAAAAGGAGTAAGTGGATATTCCATAGAACCTTGTGGAAAAGAAGAAACTGGTACAAAAATCACATTACACATGAAAGAAGATTCAGAAGGAGAAAAATATACACAGTTCTTAGAAACTTATACGATACAAGAAATGATAAAGAAATATTCAGATTATATTCGTTATCCTATTCAAATGGAAGTAGAACATAGTCATAAAAAAGAAGGTACAGAAAACGAATATGAGCAAGTAAAAGAAATAGAAACTATTAACTCCATGACACCTATTTGGAAAAAGAACAAGAAAAAGATAAAAGAAGAAGAATATGAAAGTTTCTATACAGAAAAATTCCATGACTATGAGAAGCCCTTAAAAGTGATTCATACAGCGGTGGAAGGACAGTACAAATACAATAGCTTATTATATATTCCATCTCATTTGCCATACGATTATTACACCAAAGAATATGAAAAAGGTTTGCAATTGTATGCGAATGGTGTACTAATTATGGAAAAATGTGAAGATTTATTACCAGACTATTTTGGATTTGTAAAAGGATTAGTAGACAGTGAAGATTTATCTTTAAATATATCACGAGAAATGCTACAACATGATAGACAGTTAAGAATAATCTCTAAAAATATAGAAAATAAGATTAAATCAGAATTAGAGAATATGCTAAAAAATGACAGAGATAAGTATGAACAATTCTTTATGAACTTTGGATTGCAATTAAAATATGGAACTTATGATAATTATGGAATGAATAAAGACTGTCTCTTATACACATCTCCGAGC
>USQP01000065.1 GCA_900556945.1 uncultured Clostridium sp. | reverse complement strand
AGATTACTACGCGTCTCGTGGGCTCGGAGATGTGTATAAGAGACAGAAAAAATAGTATAAACTACATAAATAGAGAAGAAAAAACAAAAGGTGATAATAAATGTATTTAAAAAGACTAGAATTACAAGGATTTAAATCCTTTGCAGATAAAACTGTATTAGAATTTATGCCAGGAATTACAAGTGTAATTGGACCGAATGGATCTGGAAAAAGCAATATATCAGATAGTATAAGATGGGTACTTCGGAGAGCAAAGTATGAAATCCTTAAGGGGAACAAAATCTTTGGATATTATATTTGCTGGAACACAAAATAGAAAGTCTCTAGGATTTGCAGAGGCTTCTTTAGTGTTTGATAATACTGACGGAGGTTTACCAATTGAATATACAGAAGTAACGGTAACAAGAAAAATTTACAGAAGCGGAGAAACAGGATATTATATTAATAAAGTGCCTTGTAGATTAAAAGATGTGTTAGAGCTATTTATGGATACAGGAATTGGAAAAGATGGATATTCTATTATCGGACAAGGAAAAATAGATGAAATTCTAAGCAATAAATCAGAAGATAGAAGAAATATATTCGAAGAAGCAGCTGGAATCGTAAAATATAGAGCTAGAAAACAAGAATCCGAAAAAAAGTTAGAGAGAACTAAATTAAATTTGCTTAGAATCAACGATATTTTAGCAGAAATAGAAACAAATATCGAGCCGTTAAAAATGCAAGCAGAAAAGGCAAAAAAATATCTAGATTTACGAGAAGAATTAAAAAGTATTGAGATAGGGTTATTTATTTATAATATAGAAAAATATAAAACAAATCTCGAAGAAATTGTAAAAGATGAAGAAATTTATACGAGTCAATGTAAGGATGAAGAGGGAAGACTAGAAAGAATTAAACAGCTGAAAGAAGAACTAAAATCAGAGATTGATGATATTACCCTAAAAATAGAAGATATGTCTAATATCGGTTTTGAAAGTCAAAAAGAAATTGAAATGCTAAATTCAGATATTAATGTGGCAAATACTAGAATTTCAAACAACAAAGAAAACAAACAAAGATATGCAAAAGAAATCGAAGAATCCAAAACGAGACTACAAGAATTACATGAAGAAATGGAGCAGAAACAAGAAAAGAAAGAAAACTTGAAACAAAACAAAGAAAAGTTTGAAAAGGAATTAAAACAAAAGCAAGAAGAACTAGCTAATATAACCAAGAAACTATCAAGCAAAGAACTAGAAATGGAAGGATATAAAGCACAGGTAGAAGCAAATATAGACAAAAAATATGAATTGCAATCAGAGGTAAATAGTCAAGATATTAATTTTGATAATTATGAAAAAAGACAAAAGCAAATAAAAAATGAAATTACCTCTCATATTTCAGAATTAGATAGCACAAGATTGCAAAAAGAAGAAATAGCAAAAGGATTTTATGAAATTGATTCAAAAAGGAATAAAATTGTAACGAGTTTAGAAGAAATAAATCAAAAAAGAGAAGAAACCGATAGAAAAATTAAAACTTATGAAAATGATATAAATCGATATCAAAATGAAATGAGAATGAAAGAATCAAAATTAAAATTTTTAATCGAAACAGAAAAAGAAAAAGAAGGATATATTAGGAGTGTAAAGTCGCTATTAAAAGATTGTGAAAGTATAAAAGAGCTTGGAAAAGGTATGCATGGCGTTCTAGCTAATATTATAGAAGTCCCTGAAGAATATCAAACAGCAATAGAAATGTGTTTAGGAGTGAGCCTACAAAATATTGTAACAGATACAGAAGAAGATGCGAAAAAATTAGTAGAGCATTTAAGGAAAAATAATTTAGGAAGAGCATCTTTTTTACCAATCACATCTGTTAAAGGAAGAAAGTTAGATAGGATAAAAGGACAGGAAAAAGGTGTAATAGGAATTGCATCAGATTTAGTTAAGTTTAACAAAAAATATGAACAAATTGTGTTAAATTTATTAGGAAGAACAGTTATTGTAGAAAATATGGAAACAGCAATTAAGGTAGCAAAACAAAATGGATATTCTTTTCGAATCATAACCGTTGAAGGAGACGTTATCAACCCATCCGGGGCAATTACTGGTGGCTCTGTTGCAAAGAAAACAGTTAATATTTTAGGTAGAGGAAGAGAAATTGAAAAATTAGAAAAAGAAACTAAAAAGTTAAAAAATAAAATAGAGGAATTAGAAAAAGAAAAACAACATTATGAACAATCCGTAGAAGATATTTTGGAAGGTGCAACTAGTTTAGAAAAAGAATTACAAGAAATAGATATCACCTATGCAACAGAAAAACAGAAATTAGTTTCAATAGAAGAAAATATTGCTAAAATAGAAGAAAGATTAAATAAATTAAAAGAAGAACAAGCAAATTTGGAAAAAGAAAAAGAACAAACGATTTTAAACAAACAAAAAATACAAGAAGAAATGAAAAGACTAACAGAAGAAACAGAAAAATTAAACAAAATGATTAGTGAATTTGCTGACTTAAATAAAGATAACCAAAAACAGGTAGATGATTTAAATTTTGATATTACAAATTTAAAAATATCAGTATCTTCTTTTGACGAAAGTGAGGCATCCATTCAAGAAATACAAGAAAGAATCAATTTAGAAGCTAAAAATATGAATAAAAGCATAGAAAACAAACAAAAACAAATGGAACAAATGGAGCAAGACAATTTGAATTTAAATCAATCCATTGAAGAGATACAAGAAAAAATAGAAGCAATTAAAGAAGAAGTTAAAAATAGTAGTTTAAAAGTTGAAGAATTAAAAACACAAAGAGTAGAAAAAAGCGAAAAATTAAAGATACAAGAAGAGGAAATGACAGCCAAATTCAAAATAATTGAAGACTTAAAAGCTCAAATTGTTAAGATTGATGTAAAAAAGACAAAAATAGAAGATGATATAAATAGCATTATTAATAAAATGTGGGAAGAATATGAATTGACACCCAATACCATAAAAGAATATAAGAAACCAGAAAATGTGGCATTAACGCAAAAGAAAGTAAATAATTTAAGGAAAGATTTACGAGAATTAGGTAGTGTTAATATTGACTCAATTGAAGAATATAAAACAATGAGAGAAAGATACGACTTTATGTGTGAACAAAGAGTAGACTTAGAAGATACGATGACAAAGTTAAGAAAGATTATTAATGATATGACAGCTACAATGAAGGAACAATTCAAGGTACAGTTTGAGATTATTAATAGAAATTTTGCCGAAGTATTTAAAGAACTATTTGGTGGAGGAAATGCATCCTTGACGTTAGAAGATGAGGAAAACATATTAGAATGTGGAATTGAAATTACCGTACAACCACCAGGGAAAAAATTACAAAATATGATGTTATTATCAGGAGGAGAGAAAGCTTTTACAGCAATTGCATTATTATTTGCTATCTTAAAGATAAATCCAGCACCATTTTGCGTATTAGACGAAATAGAAGCAGCTTTAGATGATGTAAATGTTTATCGTTTTGCAGAATATTTAAAAAAATTCTCTAAAGATACACAATTTTTAATCATAACTCATAGAAAAGGAACGATGGAAGTAGCAGATACTGTATATGGAGTAACAATGGAAGAGAATGGAATATCCAAATTGTTATCTATGAAATTAAAATAAGTGTCCAATTGGGGACGTTTCCTTTTGGAAATTTTGTTGATTTTGGGATATATCTAAACTATCCGAAATTAGTAAAAAACAAGATAAAATTCTATATTTTATAGATTTTATCTTGTTTTTTGACTTTATGCTTGCAAAGAATGATGATTATTATCTATTCCATCGAATAATTTTTCAATAGGAATTTCCAAAGCTTTACTAATTTTCCACAAAGTAAAAACACTAAGACCTTGTTTGATTTTTTCACTTTCTAAATTACCTATTAAAGCAATAGAGACATCTGCTAATTCAGCTAGTCTTTCTTGTGTCATTTTACCTTTTTCTAAATTATATAATTTTCTATAATATTTAATATTCTTTCCAATTATTTTAAACAATTCTGAGGACTGAATGTTTTCCATAAATAGCCTCCTTTATATAAATACTTTGTGCTATATTAAGCATAATATAAATTATTTTCTGATTTTCAAGATAAAAAAACAATAGATTGAAAATGATAAATTATCATTGACAATGATATATGCGTTTTATATAATAAAAAAGAAGAATAGCAAAGATAATTATGGAAAAAATAGCATACAAAGGAGGAGAGCATGAAAGTAGAAACAACAAAAAAAGAAGAAAAAGGTATAACGCTTATTGCACTTGTTGTAACCATTATTGTGCTTTTAATTTTAGCAGGAGTAACAATTGCTACATTAACAGGAGATAATGGAATATTAACTCATGCAAATAATGCGAAAACAGAAACAACAAAAGCAGGAGCAGAAGAAAAAGTAAAAATAGCAGTATTAGCAAGCTATGGTCAAAATGGAGGATTAGATTATAAAGCATTAGAAAAAAATTTAAATGAAATAGAAGGGAAAACTTCTCAGACACCTAGTCCAATAACAAAAGATAGTTTCCCGATAGTAGTTGTTGTAGATGGTTATAATATAAAAATAAAAGAGGATGGTTTTACTGGAATAATAAGAAATACAGTATCAGATATGTTTGATCCAACAGGGAAAATAGAAGGAAAAATGCATATAGGTGATTTTATAAATTATAAAGCTGGAACATGGACAGATGAAGAAATAAATTCTATTGATGCTACAGGAAAGGCTAGTACTTCAGGTAATAATTATCAGTTTATGGGATTTACAGTAGGGGCAAGCAGAGATGAAAATGCATTAGCCTATAGCTATAAAAGTTCTGCTTCATTTATACAAGAAACTAAAAGTGATGGAACAAAGTCAGATATAATGGGATGGAGAGTATTTGATGTTTCTGATGATGGTACCCTAACTTTGATATCTGCAGGTTTTCCAGAAGCATATCAACATAGAGGCGGACAAAATGATGGTTATATCAGTGAATATATATTAACAGGAAATATAAATGAATCAGCCACAGATTTAGATTTAGAGTCTAATTATATAGTTAGAGATTGGAGTATGTATGTAAATAAAGCATATGGTGCAAGTAGTGCAAAAGCATTAACGAAAAGTGATTTAGATTTATGGTATGGTAAATATAAACGGAATAACAAACGCAGATTCAAGTGAATATAATGTATTTCACTCAATTTATGATACAAAATATGAATCTTTAATTGAAACAAATGCTTATTATTGGATTCCACCTTCAATGGGGTCGTATTCTTTGAATTGTAAATTGAATAATAATAGAATGGAATCTAGTGGTTCTAGATATTTTGAACTTGGAATTCGTGTTCTTGTGGAGATATCGCCAGTAATATCAATATCTGAAGAGAATGATACTAAAACTATAACTAGCAAAAGTGGAACAGATTATACCTGTCTCTTATACACATCTCCGAGCCCACGAGACGCGTAGTAATC
>USQP01000064.1 GCA_900556945.1 uncultured Clostridium sp. | reverse complement strand
GCAGCGTCAGATGTGTATAAGAGACAGCTAATGATATGATTATATAGAATATAGAAAGTAGGTGTTATTTTGTTAATCACAAGTAATGATGTCCTAAAAACAATGGGAAATAAAATAAAACAAGCTAGATTATCCCATCAATATACACAAGATTATGTTTCTGAACATATCGATATTTCAACAGATTTACTTAGAAACATTGAAAATGGTAGAAATATTGGTAGTATTCCTACTTTATTAAATTTGTGTAATTTTTTAAAAATAACTCCTAATTATCTTTTTTCTGATTTTTTAACTTTTCAAGAAAAAACATTGGATACCGATTTACAAACATATATGAATCAATTATCTGAAGAAACAAAATCTCTCTTAAAAGAAATTATTATTCATATGGATAAGAATTATTAAAAAAACGATATTTCTTAAATTTAGAAATATCGTTTTTTATTTCATTAATTTTATTCTGCTTTTGCTTTTTCAAATCTCTTTGCCATTCTATCTTTTCCTAAAATTTGCATAATTTCATACATATCTGGTGTATTGGTTCTACCTGTTAAAGCTACTCTTAAAACCGTGCTTACATCTCCAACATGAGCTTTATATTGTTCTGGATTGGCTTTAAATTCTTTCACCTCTTTGGCATATCCCATTTCTCCTGCTAACTCTTTTATTTTATCAAACCAAGTTTGTTTGTCATCCTTTTCGTCATAATATTTTTCAAGATACAAAGTCAATATCTTTTTAATATCTTCTTTATCTTGAATCACTTGATATGGATATTCTTGTACCATATCATAGAATTTTTCATCATACATATATTCTATATTGCCTTTTACTTCCGACCATTTTGCAATATCTTTTCTTGGCTTTTTACTTCCTCTTTCCATACCAAATATTTTTAAAGCATACTCTTTATCTTCTAACATTTTTGCTAATTCTTCATCATGCTTTTGCGCCCAATTCAAGGATTCTTCGTATACTTTTTCTGCTGTCATTCTTGATATGACCGTTTTTCCTACATCTAGTAATTTTACCATATCAAATAAGGCTCCACTAACACTCATTTTGTTGAGTTGAAGTTCGAACTCTTTGATTGATTGATCTGGATTCGCTCTTTTCCAATTTTCAAAATTTGAATTTGCAATATTTAATAGATATTCTTTTACTGCCTCTTCTGGAATTCCTTCTTCTTCATAATAGCTAACTGCCGCTTCGGCATCCTTTCTTTTGCTTAATTTTCTTTTATTTCCATTATCATTTTTCATAATTGGTGCAATATGAGCATATTTAGGAGCTTTAAATCCTAACTCATGAAATAATTGTAAATGTAATGGAACAGAAGATAGCCACTCATCACCACGGATTACATGTGTTGTTCTCATTAAATGGTCATCAATAGCGTGTGCAAAATGATAGGTAGGTAATCCATCTGCTTTCATAATTACAATGTCTTGGTCATTTTCTGGAAAATCTACATTTCCTTTAATTAAATCATGATGCTTCATCTTTTTATCTTCTCGACCTGGGGATTTAAAACGAATGATATAACTTTCTCCGTTTTTTATTTTTTCTATCATTTCTTCTACTGTGTAATTTCTGCATTTAGCCCATATTCCATAATAACCCGGTCTAATTTTAGCTGCTTCTTGTTTTGCTCTTATTTTTTCTCCTTCTTCTGGCGTACAAAAACATGGATAAGCTTTTCCTTGTTCAATTAAGTATTTTGCATAGGCTTGGTAGATTTCTTTTCTCTGCGATTGCTTATATGGTCCGTAGTTTCCTTTTTCTTCTGTTTCAGAAACCACTCCTTCATCTGGTTCCATTCCAAATTCACTCAAGCTATTAATAATTCCATTGATAGCATCTTTCACTTCTCTTTTTTGATCTGTGTCTTCTATTCTTACAAAAAAAACTCCTTCTGTCTGTTCTGCTATTTTTTTTGCGATTAAAGCTTGATACAATCCTCCAATATGCATAACTCCAGTTGGACTTGGAGCATATCTTGTTACAACTGCCCCTTCTTTTAAATCTCTTCTAGAATATTTTTCTTCATAATATGAAATTTCCTTTGCTTCTGGAAATATTAAATTTGCTAAATCTTTGTAATCCATCTTTCTCTCCTCATTTACTATTTATAACTTTTCATATTATATCAATTATTAGCTTATATTTCAAGTGCTATAAACTATTTTGTGGATTCGATATTTTTTAAGGAAACAAAGGAACAGTTTGCTCTGTTCCTTTGTTTCCTTTCATAACAGGCAAAAAATACCAAGTCGCCAAAGACTTGGTATTTCCATATTTTTTTATACTTCCATAATAATCGGAATAATCATTGGATTTCTCTTCGTTTTAGTAAAAATATAATCTCTTAAATTTTCTCTTGTTGTAGATTTTATCGTTGCCCAATCTCTAATTCCTTTTTCTTCACATTTCTTTATTTCGTGTCTAACAACTGATTTTACATCATCCATTAAATTTTCGGCTTCTCTTACATAGACAAAGCCTCTTGAAATAACATCAGGTCCTGCTATTACTTCTCCTGTTGATGAATCCATTGTTAATACAATTACAATTAAACCATCTTGAGATAAATGTTGTCTGTCTCGTAATACAATATTTCCAACATCTCCAACGCCAAGTCCATCAACTAATACTCTTCCATTTGGTACAGAACTTGTAAATTCTGCTCCATTCTCATCTATTTCTAAAACTCTACCATTGGTCAGCATAATAATGTTGTCTTTATCAATTCCCATGCTTTGAGCAGTTTCACTATGTGCAATTAATTGTCTATATTCACCATGTACTGGTATAAAGTATTTTGGTTTGGCTAAAGCAAGAATTAATTTTTGCTCTTCTTGACAAGCATGTCCTGAAACATGAATATCATATAGAGAACTATAAACTACTTCTGCACCAATTTGCATTAAGTCATCAATTACTTTTGATACAAACTTTTCATTTCCTGGTATTGGTGTTGCAGAAATAATGACTAAGTCATTTTGTGTTATTTTCACTTTTCTATGATCTCCAGCAGCCATTCTTGTTAAGGCTGACATTGGCTCCCCTTGGCTTCCTGTTGTTATGATAACTAGTTGGTCATCCGTATAGTTATTAATCATATCAATATCAATAAATATATTTTCTGGACATTTAATATAACCTAACTCTCTTGCTGTCGTAATCATGTTAATCATACTTCTACCACATACAGCAATTTTTCTATTATATTTAACAGCAGAATTCACAATTTGTTGTACTCTATGAACATTAGAGGCAAAAGTTGCCACTACAATTCTTTTCGTACAATGTAAGAATAATTTGTCAAAGACTTCTCCCACTGAACTTTCAGACATAGTAAATCCTTTTCGCTCTGAATTTGTACTATCTGACATTAATGCTAATATCCCTTTATTCCCTAGTTCTGCAATTCTTCCAAAATCCATTAACTTTCCATCAATCGGAGTATAATCAACTTTAAAATCTCCTGTATGCAATACGGTTCCTGCTGGTGTTGTAATGGCTAGCATTACTGAATCTGGTATGCTGTGTGAACTTCTTATAAACTCTACTTTAAAGTTCTTTCCAAACTTTATTGTTTGTCCTTGCATAACTTCATGCAATTTTGTACTTCTTAATAATTTGTGTTCTTCTAATTTATTTCTAATTAATCCTGCTGCTAATCTAGTAGCATAAATAGGTATATTAATTTTCTTTAATAAATAAGGAACTGATCCAATATGATCTTCGTGTCCATGTGTAATAACTAATCCTTTTATTTTATCCACATTTTTCTCTAAATATGTGATATCTGGTATCACTAAATCGATTCCCAGCATATCATCCTCTGGAAAGGACAATCCACAGTCCACCACTATTATTTCATTCTCATATTCAAATACTGTAATATTTTTTCCAATTTCGTGTAATCCTCCCAATGGGATAATTTTTAATTTTGACTTTTTAAAAATGGCATCCTCTTGTTTACTTGGCTTATTCGTATTTTTTCTTTTATAGGGTCTTTTGGTTGTTTTACTTTCCTTTCCTTCTTCTTGTTTATTATCAATATTTTTTGTTCTCCTTCTTGTAGTAGAATCTTCCTTTACTTCTCTGCTATTCACTCTCTTTTTATTTTCTTCTGTCATATATTCTCCTTTCTTTTTTATAAAATTGTTAAAAAAATTAGTTTAATCTCTAAACTAATTTTGACCTAATTTACTATTTTTAATTCATCTGTACAGAATAATAGAGCTTAATTATATGTGGCTTCTTACATCTCTTAACCATAACATATAACTCCATTGATATTTTAATAAATTCCGATCAATTATATTCACACTAGAAATATTTTACTATATTTCTCCCCAAAAGTCAAATCATGCCAAAAGACGATATGGCAATGCCACATGGTTTTCTCCTCAAAATAATTCGTCTTTACTGATAATTTCAACTGAAAGAATCCATATAAAAAGAAGCTAGTTTTAATTATCTAGCTTCTTTTTTACTTATTATCGATTTTCTCCTCTTCCTTCTGGAAGTGCATCTGGAGCATCTATTACAATTCTAATTCTTGTAATAGCCTTTACAGCTCTTACAAATTTACTATTTTTAAATCTTTGCCATAAACTTGGTTTTGCTTCAAAAGTTGTTTCTTGCCTATATTGTTGTTGCTCTCCTGCTTCAACTTGTTGTGGTTCTTGAATCACTTGTTCTTCTATCTCTTCTACTGGTGTCGGAATTGATTTTAAAGCATCTGCTATTTCTATTCCAATATAACTTAAAGCTTTTGATCTATCTTCAATTCTTTCCATATCTATTTCTATATGTAAATTCGATTCTAAATTATTGATTCTAGCATTTAAAAGTTTTACAGCATCTTGATAATTCTGCGATTTTGTACTTTTAGCTTTTCCAACAATTGTTAATGTTTCAATAATGTCTTCTCCAAAAGTTTCTTCTGCTTTTTTTACTTGGTCCTTCCATTCTTTTTCTTTATTAACAACCACATCCATAATTTCCTTTAGTTGTCCTGCTGATGCTATATTTTGTTCTCTTTGTCTAATTAATTCTTCTATTTTCTTCGTATTATCTTCAAATTGATTTGTCGCAAATTCAACTAACCCATAAGCGGCTTTATAAACACTTGTAGGAAAGTTTTTCTTTTTTGGATATTCAATTAAATATGTCTTAATTGACTCTACTAAATCCTTAAAGTATGTATCGTCTTCTAATTGAACAATTTGTTTTTTACTTTTTGGATTAATTAATTTTTGAACTTTATCTATATTGGATAACATTTTTTCTTCTGTGATAACCATTCTCACATTTACTATGCCAGATTTAGACATTGTAAATTACCTCCTTTATCTTACGCGTGATGCTTTTTGCTCTTCTTTTATAATTATACATTAACTAACAAAAAACTACAAGATTATATTTATATTTTTTTATTAAATTTGTATTACAAAAATATTACAAAAATATTACAAC
>USQP01000063.1 GCA_900556945.1 uncultured Clostridium sp. | reverse complement strand
AATTTACATATACCATTAAAGAAAATGTATTCGAATCAGACTATGAAAAATTCTATTAAAGTATCCATGATAGGGTTATTATTTAATAATATAACACCATTTGCATCAGGAGGGCAGCCAATGCAAGCATATGAGTTAACCAAAACAGGGAAAAGAGTAAGTGATTCACTTAGTGCCATGGCGATAAAATTTATTATCACTCAAAGTGCTTTAGTGATATCTACTTTGATAGTTGTGACCTTTGAATTTAACTTTTTTAAAAATTTAATGCAAGATTATGTTTGGATAGCAATAGTAGGGTTTGCTGTTAATATTTTGGCAATTATAGTGGTAATTTTAGCAGGAACCAAAAAGAAAATAATAACGATAATTACTACACCTATCGTTAAAGGATTAGGAAAAATCCATATATTAAAATACCCAAATAAAATATTAGAGAGATTAAATGAAAGTATTGACCATTTTGGAGACCAGTTTAAGTTTATGAAGTCGGAAAAGAAAATGGTATTAAAAATGTTTATAATTGCTGTTATACAAAGTTTTGCTTATTATTCTATTACCTATATGGTATATCGAGCATTTGGCAATTTTGGAATAACTTTCTGGCAGATTATACCAACGCAAGCCTTTCTATTATTAATCATGACATTTATTCCAACACCTGGGTCAGGACTTGGAGCAGAAGGAGGATTTTATTTGTTATTTAATTCTATTTTTAAAGAAGGAACAATTAATATGTCTATTCTGTTCTGGAGAATTTATACTTTTTATTTACCAATTTTAGTAGGATTATTTTTCTTAATTCCAATAAGGGGAAAAGGAGATACAAAAGAGAATGTAAAAATTTCTAAGTGATGAAAATTGCCAAGAGATTTAAGAAATTTTTATGCAGGATAAAAAAAGAGTTGCAGATGACGTATAATCATGCAACTCTTTTTATTCTATTCTTTATTTGTCATTTCTTCTAAATCTAATAATTCTTGCCATCTGGTATCAACTTCTTTTTGAAATTCTTCTATCATCCATTCATTACCTGGTTTAAACATATGTCTAAATCTTTTTTGTGGTTTTAGAAATTCTTCAATCGGTAATTTTTTAGCTGGTTTATAATTTACTTTGTATTTTCCATCAATTACTTCATATAATGGCCAATAACATGTCTCAACAGCTAATTTGTTAATTTGCATTAACATATCTGTTGGATAACCCCATCCTCTAGGACATGGTGCCATAACATTTAAGAATGTTGGTCCTTCTGTATAGATTGCTTTTTCAGCTTTTTCGTACATATCTTTAAAGTTCATATATCCAACTGTTTGAGCTACATAAGGTAGGTGATGTCCTACCATTATTTTAGTTAAATCTTTTCTGGATTGCATTTTTCCTGGAATCACTTTTCCAGCAGGTGATGTTGTGGTATCAGCAAATTTTGGTGTAGCAGAAGAACGTTGAATACCTGTATTCATATAGGCACCGTTATCATAACATACATATACCATATCGTGTCCACGTTCCATTGCTCCAGATAAGCTTTGGATACCAATATCATAAGTTCCACCATCTCCACCAAAAGCAATGAATTTAGTGGTGTTATCTATTTTGCCTTGTTTCTTTAAGGACTGATAAGCAGCTTCTGCTCCTGATAAAGTGGCAGCTGCACATTCAAATGCTGTATGGATAAAAGAATCTGTCCAAGCCGTATAGGGATAAATGAAGGTGGAAACTTCCATACATCCTGTTGCACCAGCAACTACTGCATGATCTTCTGGCTTTAAGGCTCTCATAATCATTCTAGCAGCTGGAGGAGCTCCACAACCAGCACACATTCTATGACCTGATGTAAATCTTGAAGGTTTATTAGCTACTACTTCTTTTACATTATAAGGCATTATAAGTCACCTTCCTTTCTTAATCCGAAATAACGATAAGGATTATCAATTTTACGAGTTTTTGCGATTTCTAATAAATCCATGTAAACAGATTCAATATCGTCCGCTTTGGTATCTCTACCGCCTATACCATAAACATAATTTACGGCAGGTACGTGCTTCTCATTTATATACATAGCAGATGTTACATCTTCAAATAAAGCACCACCAGCAGCATTTAAAGAATCGGATTTATCAAAAATAGCAATAGCTTTTAAATGACTTAATGCATTTGCCACTTCTTCTACAGGGAAAGGCCTAAATACACGGATTTTTAATAATCCTGCTTTTATTCCTTGACTTCTTAATTTGTCTACAACGAACTTTGTAGTTCCTGCTGTTGAGTTCATACATACAACAGCAACTTCAGCATCTTCTAATTGATATTCTTCGAAAAATCCATATTTTCTTCCTGTCATTTTTTCAAAATCTTTTGCTACTTCTAGAATGACTTTTTTAGCGTTTTTCATAGCTTCTGCTTGCTGTGCTTTGTGTTCAAATAAATAGCTTTGAACATCTAAAGGGCCGACAGCAATTGGCTCTTTTTGATTTAGTAAATAATGTCCTGGATGATATTCTCCTACAAAGTTTTTAACTTTATCATCTTCTTCTAATTCAATATTTTCAATAGAATGTGAAGTAATGAATCCATCCTGACATACCATTAAAGGTAGCATAACGTCTTTATGTTCTGCGATTCGATGAGCCATTAAAGTATTATCATATGCTTCTTGATTATTTTCCGAAAATAGCATAATCCATCCGGCATCTCTTACTCCCATAGCATCAGAATGATCATTATGAATATTTAATGGGCCAGATACAGCTCTATTTACTAAAGATAAAACGATAGGTAATCTTAAACTAGAGGCAATGTATATCATTTCCCACATTAAAGATAGACCATTTGCAGAGGTCGCCGTCATAGCTCTTGCACCTGCAGCTTCTGCACCAATACAGGCACTCATTGCACTATGTTCACTTTCAACAGCAACAAATTCTGTATCAACGGTTCCATTTGCTACAAATGTTGAAAAGTATTGTGGTATTTCTGTTGATGGAGTAATGGGAAATGCGGCTACGACGTCAGGGTTAATTTGTTTCATAGCAGTTGCAGCTGCTTCATTACCACTTAATCTTTCTCGTATACTCATGTTTTTTCCTCCTATTCTTCTTTCATTTCTATTGCACCAAAAGGACAGGTTTTTGCACAAACGCCACATCCTTTGCAATAGTCATAATTAAAATCTTCTCTTTTAAAATCAGAATTTACTGGTATTGCATCATCAGGGCAAACTGGAAAACATAAACCACATTGTTTACATTTATCGCTTAAGAATATTGGTTTTACACTTCTCCAATCTCCAGTTTTAAATTCTTTTGCATTTCCAGCTTGGTAAATATCGCCACCAGGAGTCATTTTCTCCATTGGTGTATTAGGATCTATATTTGTCATATCTTTTTAACCTCCTTTAAAGCCATTTCTAAAGCCTTCATATTCCCATCAATTACTTCTGGCTTTTTTGCAAATTTATGTTTAAAAGAGCCTTTCATATCTTCTAATAAAGCTTCATCAGACATAATGCCACTTACTTTAACGATAGCAGCTAACATTGGTGTATTGGGAAAATATCTACCTAAAGCTTCTTCTGATATTTTTCTAGCATCAATTGTATAAATATTACCTTTGTATCCTTTTAAGACACTTTTTAAGTAATCTGCACTTTTCGTCGTGTTGATCACAATGGCTCCAGTTTCTTTTAAACCAGCTGTTACATTAACAGACTCCAAAAGAGTATCATCTACTACGACTACATAGTCTGGTTCATAGATATTGCTGTGAATCGTAATAGGAGCATTACTAATTCTGTTATAAGCAGTAATAGGAGCTCCCATTCTTTCAGGACCATATTCAGGAAAACCTTGAATATATTTTCCTGTGTTGAAAGCAGCATCAGCAAGTAATAAAGATGCGGTTTTAGCTCCTTGGCCACCTCTACCATGCCATCTAATTTCTATCATGTCATTCATATTTATAATTGCCTCCTTTTTCCTTGTTTTTTATGAGTTTAGTATATGACGAAAAGGAGAGAATGTCAAGAGAAATTAGTTGAATTGAACAATTAGGCTAATAATAAAAATTTCGCAAAGATATATTAGAAAAAAGTTAATTAAAATGGTTAAAGAGGACAAGAATTTTTCTTGTCCTCCTAGGTTAATTAATAGAGTTAAACACCTCCTGTACGGAACTATCCTCAAATGTCAATTCAAAGCTAATATGTTCAGCATTGATTTTTTGAACAATAAGAATAAGTTTTGCAAGTTGTCGAATGCTTTTAATTGTCAAGCTCTCAACAACTTTATTTTGAATCAATTGGTTGAAAAGTTCTGATTCACTTGAAGAATCTGTTGTTGTATCAAAATTACCTACATTCTCAAATTCAATTTCTCCATTTACATAAACGAATATTGAAATTTTTTGAAGCATAATGATTTCATTTCGAATGTCCGCTAATGTGGATTTCTTTTTAGAAATCGATTTAGTAAGAGAATACATATCTGAGCCAAGTTTTTCCCATTCAGAAAGAGTTGTTTCAAAATCATTTTTTAGAGATTCAAGTGTGTGAGTTATTTCAAGCAATTGAACTTGTTGCTTTTGAAATTGAGACTTTAGGGTAGCTCTTCTACTAATTAGTTGAGCGTGTTCTGCTTCTTCTGAACAGATGATAGTGCTAAGGGTAGATTCCTTATTCTTTAACGTATCAAGATACGAAATGTTGTTTTCAACTTTATTATCTGTTTCAGTAGCTAGTATAGTAGCTGATGAAGTTTCAACATTATCTATTGGCACAGATGTGCGTCTAGAACTTTTTAATTTTTTATCATTATTCTTTATTCGCTTACACATGGAAGCGTAAGCTTTAGAAGAGAAGTTTTTTTTCAGATAATTAAAAAATTCTTCTTCGGTAATGTTGAGGTTTTTTAGAAAGTTCGATGTACCATAACCTCTTTTTAGTTTTTCTTCCATATATTTTCCATCGATTCTTGATAATATTGCCATTTATTCTTCCTCCTGTAATATAGAATCAATTTTTTCAATAAGAACTTTTGCATTTGATATCATAGTATCAAATTCTTGTCTTATTTCCTGTGGATTTACTTGTTCAGTCGTACTAGAAGATCTTCTTGGATGTTCACGATGGGGAGTTGTTAACAAACTCTCTCTAGTGACATTATTTTCATTTGCAATTTCTTGCAAACGCAAATAAATGTGCCGTGTAGAAACATTGTAAATCTCAGATATTTCTTTAATTGTTTTTCCTTCGTCTATACGATGTTTCATGAAGTTCTTCTTGAGTTGTTGAACTCGTTCGCTTGTGTTGTTAGCCATTATTAATTAACCTCCTTTTTAAATTTAACTTATTTTAGTTAAATAAATAACACAATGGTAACATAATAATTATACCATAATTTTCAAAAAATTTCAATCTGCTATCCTGAACATTAATTGTAAAAACTAGAAGAATAGTATTCCCCTGTCTCTTATACACATCTGACGCTGCCGACGAAGCTAGAAGTGTAGATC
>USQP01000062.1 GCA_900556945.1 uncultured Clostridium sp. | reverse complement strand
TCTCGTGGGCTCGGAGATGTGTATGAGAGACAGTTTCTAATGGAAATAACAATTTTTTAGAAGAAATTTTAAACATTTCGGATTCTTTATATTCTTTTTTTGATATCGACTCTTATTCAAAGCCTGATAAAATGAGCGCCTATAAAATAATTGATTTGTATATACAGAAAAATGATTTTGATATAAATATCATCAAGAAAGATAACATTTTATTAAAAAAGGTATGTCATGATTTAATTTATTCTTATCAAATTAGACAGTCATATATTTCCAGCTATTTTAATGTTAGTAAGACAAAAATCAACCGTATGTCTATTTAATTATTTGAATACGTATATCAAAAAAGGACAGTCCCTTACAATAGTAAACTGTTCCTTTTTGATAGATAAGTTTTTATTTTTTAGTATATCAATAATAAATTAGACAAATCTTGTTTAAAACTTTTGCTCCGTCCCCAAAGTTTCTCTTATTTTTTCAAGCATTTCTTGATATTTAACAAGTTTTGTTTTTTCCTCTTCTATTTTAGCCTGAGGTGCTTTTTTAATAAATCCAGGATTTGATAACATTTTTTCACATCTTGTAACTTCTGCTTCAAGTCTTGTTTTTTCTGCTTCTAATCTTTTTCTTTCTTCTTCTAAGTTAACTAATCCCTCTAATGGCATATATAATTCAATACCATCTGTAACAATTTGAATACTATCTGCTGGTATTCCTGCTTTATCGTTTTGAATTTTTGCTTTTTGAGCGAAGCCAAATTTTAATAGTATTCCTTCTGCTTCTTTTAGTTCCTTTTCGTATTTTTCTGTTACTAAAATTAAATTTGATTTTTTAGTTGGATGAATGTTTTTTGTATTTCTAATGTTCCTAATTTCTACTATAATTTCTTTTACTCTCTCTATTGTTTCTTCTTGATTGTCGTATCTAAATTTTATGTTATCTCTAGTTAATTCTACTTTTGGCCAATTGCTTATCATTAATTCTTTTTCATCATAAGTTACTAGTTCAGAATATATTTCAGATGTAACAAATGGCATAAATGGATGTAATAATTTTAAACATTTTCTAAATACTTCATTTAAAACATAAGACACTTGTACTTTTTCATTTTTATCTTCTCCATACAATCTTATTTTTGCCATTTCTATATACCAATCACAAAATTCATTCCACATAAAATTGTAAATTTTATCTAAAGCAACTCCCAAATCATAGTTTTCTATATTATTGGTAACTTCTAAAATTAATTTATTTAATCTGTTTAAAATCCATTTATCTGCTAATTTTAAAGAACTATCTTGATAAGTTGATTTTTCTTCATCATAGTTAGCTTTTCTAAAATCCACTAATTCTTTTTCAGCTGGTCGATTCATGATAATAAATTTAGCCGCATTCCATATTTTATTAGCAAAATTTGATGCTTGCTCTAATTTCTCAGGCATATATCTGATATCATTTCCCATTGTAGTTCCAGAAAGTACAGAGAACCTTAATGCATCTGCACCGTATTCATCAATTATTTCTATCGGGTCTATCCCATTTCCTAATGTCTTGGACATTTTTCTTCCTTGACTATCACGTACCATTCCATGGATTAGTATATCTTTAAATGGTGCTTTACCAGTAAATTCTAGTCCTTGTGACATCATTCTTGATACCCAGAATGTAATAATGTCAAATCCAGTTACTAATACATTGGTTGGATAAAATGTTTTATAGTCTTCCGTATTTGTATTTGGCCAACCTAATGTTGAAAATGGCCATAATGCCGAACTAAACCATGTATCTAAAGTATCTTCGTCTTGATGCAAGTTTGTACTTCCACATTTTTCACATTTTTCTGGCATATCTTTTTCTACATTGATATGCCCACACTTTTCACAGTAATATGCTGGTATTTGATGTCCCCACCACAATTGTCTTGATATACACCAATCTTGTATATGATCTAACCAATTGAAATATTGCTTTTCATATTTTTTTGGTACAAATCTTGCTTCCTCATTTCTTACCGAATCTGCTGCTCTTTTAGCTAATTCTTTCATCGAAACAAACCATTGCTCTGATATTTTTGGTTCAATGGTATTTTTACATCTCTCACATTTCGCAACATTATGTGTGTAGTCTTCTTCTTTTATTAGTGCTCCAATTTGCTTTAATTTTTGAACAATTTCCTTTCTTGCTTCTATTAAATCCATTCCTTTATATTCAGGAACTAAATCTCCCATTTTATTATTTTCATCAAATACTTCAATTATTTCTAAATTATGTCTTAAGCCCGCCTGGTAATCATTCATATCATGTGCTGGTGTAATTTTAACACAGCCTGTCCCAAATTCTTTTTCTACAAACTCATCTGCTATAATTGGTATTGCTTTATTCATGATTGGCAAAATACATTTTTTTCCTACTAAATCTTGATACCTTTCATCATCTGGATGAACTGCTACCGCCGTATCTCCAAGCATTGTTTCTGGTCTTGTTGTTGCAACAATTATATATCTATCCTCTGTTCCTTCTATTTTGTATCGAATATGCCATAAATGCCCTGCTTCTTCCTTATATTCAACTTCTGCATCTGATATTGAAGTTTTACAGTTTGGACAATAGTTTATCATTCTAGTCCCTTTATAGATTAATCCTTTTTTATATAGGCTAACAAATTGTTCTAAAACAGCTTCTGACAAGTCTTTATCTAGTGTGAATCTACGTCTTTCCCAGTCGCAAGAACATCCTAGTTTTCTTTGTTGTTCTTGAATTGTTCCTCCATATAGCTTAGTCCAATCCCAAGCTTCTTCTAAGAATTTTTCTCTTCCTAATTCTTGTTTTGTCTTTCCTTCATTTTTTAATTTTTCTACTACTTTCATTTCTGTAGAAATAGAAGCATGATCAGAACCAGGAAGCCATAAGGTGTTATATCCTTGCATTCTTTTAAAACGTATTAAGATGTCTTGAATGGTATCATCTAAAGCATGCCCCATATGCAATTTTCCTGTTACATTTGGAGGAGGCATCATAATGCAATAGCTTTCTTTTCTCTTATCCATACTTGGCTTAAAATATCCCTTTTTTTCCCATTCTTCATACAATTTGTCTTCAAAATCTTTTGGATTATACCTTTCTTTTAACATAAAAATTCCTCCTTTTCATTCAAAAAACTCACCCTATATAAGGGCGAGTTAAATTTCTCACGGTACCACCTTAATTATGATTTTACTACACAATAAAATCATATCTTAATTAGCTTTCAACACAGCTTACGCGAATATTCCTAATTTATATTTCTCAGAATATTAACAAAAAAGCTACCTTCTGTTTACCTTTTTCTTAAGAAGCTTACAGCCTTTGGCTTCTTTTCTCTTTTAAGAAAGTTTAAACTTACTCCTCTTTTTTCTCGTTTTTTATTGAATACATATATTATTACACAAATTTTATAAAATTACAAGTAATTTTATAAAATTTGTAAGACAGACAAAATTTGTCTGTCTTACAACCAAATGAAAGTAAGTTTTTAGTAACAGTTTTTCATTTTTTAGTCATCATCGAACTATAGTATCCTTGTTATCGGCTCCCAAACCAATGTATTTAATTGGTATCTCCGATATTTCTTCTACTAGTTCAATAAATTCTTTGGCGTTTGTTGGTAAATCTTCATAAGTTTTACAGTCTTTTGGAATATCCCATCCACCTTTTATGGAAGTATAAATAGGTTCTGGGACTTGTTTGGTTATTTCCATATCATCGGGAAAATAATCAATCACTTGACCATTATACTTATAGGCATAACAAATAAAAATTGTTCCTAACTCATTTCCAATTTTTCCAATTGTATCTAAATGATTCAGACATAATTCGTCAATGCCCATTGTAGTTTTAGCACTACGAAGAATTACACAATCAAGCCATCCGCATCTTCTGGGTCTGCCTGTAGTAGTTCCATATTCATGACCAAAATCACGAATTAGATCACCTACGTCATTGTTTTGTTCGGTTATAAATGGTCCGTTATAAATGGTCCGTTACCAACTCTAGAGCAATAAGCCTTACTAACGCCTACTACCTTTAATAGATATTTTGGACCAATCCCTGCACCTGCTAAAGTTCCAGAACTGTTAGGAGAAGAACTAGTAACCATTGGATAATCGCCATGATCAATATCTAAACGATATGCTTGAGCGCCCTCAATTACTATTTTCTTCTCTTTTTTGATTGTTTTTTGTATGAAAGCATCTGTATTACATATAAATCTTCTGAGTTTACATGCATCTTGTTTTAATTTTCTTGCCAATTGTTCTGCATCTACAATGCAATTTTCAAACCCCCTATTTGCCTTAAAAAGCTGATTATGAGGTTTTACAGCAAGTTCAATTTTAGCCTGCAGCTCTTTTTGAGGAAGCAGTAAATCATACATTCTTATTCCAACTCGATCTGCTTTATCAGAATATGTTGGGCCAATTCCTCTTCCCGTGGTTCCCACTTTAGAATTGCCTTTTAATTCTTCCTTCAAGCGATCCATATCTTTGTGATATGGTAGAATAATATGTGCTCTTCCTGAAATCGCGAGATTCCTTTTGCTTACATTGACGCCAGCACTTTTCAACATTTCAATTTCTTCAATCAAAACATCTGGATCGATAACTACACCAGGAGCAATCACGCTGATTGTTCCTTTATGAATAATTCCTCCTGGAATTAAATGCAGTGCATATTTTCTGCCTTCATGAACAATCGTATGTCCTGCGTTATTCCCTCCAGTTGACCGAATAACCATAGAAGCATCTTGTGATTCGAAAAAGGCTGCTCTTCCTTTTCCTTCATCTCCCCAATGGCATCCTACAATTACTGTTACATTTCTCATTTGCATTCTCCTTTCATGACAATTGTCATTAACAAGTTACCATAAAAACTTACTTGCGCTCATTATAGCATTTATTCTTCTATATTTCAAGGTGTTTTTATATTTTATCTATTAAAAAAGTTATCCTATCAAAGGATAACTTTTTAATGATTTATTTATTTTTACATAATTTCTTCTACTAATTTTCCTCTTGCTTTTTTTTCAAATAAGACGTTTTATTTAGTATAAATCTAGTTTGACACATCCTTTTCCTTCTTTGTTTTCCTTATTACATTTCTTGATAATCGGATGGTATTTCAAACAATTTACTATCCACATTATATGAAAGATCTACTTTTAGAACTTCTTGTTTGTCACCTATTATCGTTTTAATATAGACTAATTTATCTCCATCAAAATAAAATCTAGTTTTTCCCTCTTTATCTGCTCCTATTTCTGAAACATCCATCATAGTAAAAGATGTTATCGTTTTGTATTCTTCATATGAATAAGTTTTATTTTCGACTTTTTCTTTTCCATTTTCATGCTCCATATCTTTTATCGTCTCTAATTCTATTTCTATCTTATTAAGATCTGTTTCATTGTTATTATATGTATAGTAAGTTTTAGCATCATCCATAATCTGTCTCTTATACACATCTGACGCTGCCGACGAAGCTAGAAGTGTAG
>USQP01000061.1 GCA_900556945.1 uncultured Clostridium sp. | reverse complement strand
AAGAAATGTCATATTTTTTTAAGGAGTTTTTTAATGGAAATATTAAAAACAACCCTTTTAGGGTTATTCTTTGGGACTTTTGGAACGACTTTAGGTGGAATAATAGGAGTTGTGATAAAAAGGCACTCTAATAAATTTTTAAGTTTTATTTTAGCTTTTGCATCAGGTCTGATGATGGCGGTTATATGTTTTGACTTATTGCCAGAAGCGCTAGGGATTAGTAATATTGTTAATGTTATAATAGGAACCATTATAGGAATCGTAGCCATGATTTTTTGCGATTTACTAGTAGAAAGAAAATTCAGTGTGAATCATAAATTTAATGATCATGGTAATAATCTATTAAAAACTGGAATTATTGTGTCAATCGGTTTAGCTATTCACAATTTTCCAGAAGGTTTAGCAATCGGATCAGGTTTCGAAGCATCTTTAAAGCTTGGATTAAGTCTTGCTATAGCAATTTGCTTGCATGATATACCAGAAGGAATATCAATGGCAGTGCCTATGAAAAATGGAGGAATGAAGATATCAAAAGTAATTTTCTATGTTATATTATCTGGAATTACTACTGGTATTGGAGCGTTTTTTGGTGCTATTATTGGTTCCATATCACAAGAGATAATTGCCATATGTTTAAGTTTTGCGGCAGGAGCAATGTTGTATATTGTGTCACGGAGAATTAATTCCTGAATCGAACAAATTGTATCATGGCAGAATGACGGCCCTTGGAAATATGATGGGATTTATAATTGGAATTTTTGCAGTGACGTTATAATAACAAAATGATAAAAATAGAAGCAAGTAATTTAAAAAAATTACTTGCTTTTTTAATAGCAATATAGTAAAATGCAAACAGACATTTGAAGAGGACAGGTTTAAAATGTCGCATTAACTTGTCCAGAAAACAAAAATAGGAAAGCGACAAGAATCGACACAAAAATGAGACATTTTAGACCTGTCCCTTGTGTTTCAAGAAAGGAAAGAATTAAATGCAAGATATATTAAAAGGATTAAATGATAAACAATATGAGGCAGTAATTAATACAGAGGGCCCATGTTTAGTGATAGCAGGTGCAGGAAGTGGAAAGACGAAAGTGCTAACGCATAAAATAGCGTATCTAATTGGAGAGAAGGGAGTCCACCCATGGGATATTTTGGCTATTACTTTTACCAATAAGGCTGCTAATGAAATGAAGGAGAGGATTGCAGGATTAATAGGCGATGAGGCTAAAGATATTTGGATGGGAACTTTTCACTCTGTTTGTGTTAGAATTTTAAGAAAATTTATTGATCGAATAGGATTTGATTCTTCTTTTATTATTTTTGATACATCAGACCAAAGAACATTAGTTAAAGGATGTTTAAAAGACTTAGCAATTGATGATAAAATGTTTACAGATAGAGCAGTTCTTTCAGAAATTAGCAATGCTAAAAACGAGATGTTAGAACCAGACCAATATCAAGCCAGAGCAAATGGAGATTTTAGAAAAGAAAAGATTGCATTGGTATATAATTTGTATCAAAAAAGATTAAAGGAAAATAATGCTATCGATTTTGATGATATTATAAACGATACCATAAAAATATTAATGGACAATCAAGATGTCCTAGAATATTATTCTAACAAATTTAAATATGTTTTAGTTGACGAGTATCAAGATACAAATAAAGCACAATTTACATTAGTAACCATGTTAGCTTCTAAAAATGGAAATATAACGGTTGTAGGAGATAATGACCAACGGAATTTATTCGTTTAGAGGTGCTGATATTTCTAACATATTAAATTTTGAAAGAGATTTTCCAGGAACAAAGATTATAAAATTAGAGCAAAATTATCGATGTACAGGAAATATACTAAAAGCAGCCAATAGTGTTATAAAAAATAATGAAGTAAAGTATAAAAAAGAATTATGGACGCAAAATGATGAGGGGAATTTGCCAAGAGTGTATCAAGCAAAAAATGAGTATGATGAAGGAGCTTATATTGTAGAACAATTAGAACATTTAAGGAGAGAAGAATATTATAAATATTCTGACTTTGCTATTCTTTATCGAATGAATACACAATCAAGAGCAATTGAGGACATATTGAGGAGAGAAAATATTCCTTATAAAATTATAGGTGGGTTAAAATTTTATGAAAGAAAAGAGATTAAAGATGTAATTGCTTATTTAAGATTAATACAAAATGGAAATGATAATTTAAGTTTAAAGAGGATTATCAATGAACCCAAACGAGGAATTGGAAAAACTAGTTTAGATAAAGTAGAACAAATTGCAGAAACAAATGAAATTTCAATGTATGAAGTAATTAAAAATGCAGAACAATATGGATTAAATAGAGTTTATTTAAATTCTAGAGAATTTGTGAATGTGATGGAGGAATTAAAAGCAAAGAAAGTAGAACTAACGATATCAGAGTTAATAAAATTAACTTTGAAAAAAACAGGATATACAAAAGCATTAGAAAATGAAAATACGATAGAGGCGGAAAATAGAATTGCCAATCTTGATGAATTTTTAACAGTAGCAATAGAATTCGAAGAAGAGGAAGCGGAAAATAGTTTAAGTGAGTTTTTAGAAGGAATTACATTATCTAGTGATATAGATGATTTAGAAGAGGATGAAGAATATGTAACATTAATGACCTTACATAGTGCAAAAGGATTAGAATTTCCGGCTGTGTTTTTGGTAGGAATGGAAGAGGGGATTTTTCCAGGATACAAATCCATAGCTGAACCAAAGGAACTAGAAGAAGAAAGACGTTTATGTTATGTAGGAATTACAAGAGCAAAAGAAAATTTATTTTTAACTTGTAGCAAACAAAGGACTATTTTTGGTTCTACAAGTTATAATCCAGTTTCAAGATTTTTAAGTGAAATACCACAAGAATTATTAGAAGGTTATGAAGAGGCATTTGGTGAAACAAGCAAGAAAGAGGAAATGTTTCAAGATTCTAACTATAGTTGGACTTATGGTAGTAAAAATAATGGAAATATTAAGACTTACAAAATAAATGAAAAGCAACCAGCTGTTGTAGCAAGTAGCAATCAAACCAACAATGGATTTATATTTCGAACAGCAGAAAGTTTCTTGAATAATTTATCAAAGAAATCTAATAATATAGTTGATTTATCACAATATAAATCAGGAGTTAGGGTTTTTCATAAGAAATTTGGAGAAGGAACAATTAATCAAGTTGAACCAGAAGGAGAAGATTTAAAGGTAGATATCAATTTTGATAAAGCAGGACATAAAAGACTTATGGCTAAGTTTGCTAATTTAGAAGTAATAGAATAAGAAAAAAGAAAAAGTCAGCAATGAAGTGTACCTCTAGATGTTAGATTTTTCGTCTAACATAGAGGTACACTTCATTTCCTAGCTGAAAGTTTTTCATCATACATCTTTAGCTAACTTTTTTGTATAAAAAAGAAAAATTAGGAAAAAATAAATAAAGAATAACGAAAAGAAAGGAAGGATAAAAATGCCAGATTTAAATCAAATGGAATTACAGCACTTAAGACACTTAATAGGAGCACATGAGAATGTATATCAAAAATTAAACACATATTCTTCACAAGCTGTTGACCCACAAATCAAGCAATTATTTGCAAAATCAGCACAAGATGCACTAAACACAAAACAAAAGTTAATGAGCTTTTTAAATAATTAATAAGGAGGAAAATAGAAATGGATGAAAAAGTAATGGTGAATGATATTTTAGCCGGTGTAAAATCAGATTTGACTGCTTATCAAACAGCTATATCAGAAGCTGAAAATATGCAATTAAGACAAACTTTTCAGCAAATTAGAAATAATGATGAAAGTTTTCAATATGAGTTATTTAAAATAGCTCAAGCAAAAGGATACTATGTACCTGCGCAAAAAGCAACGGTGACAGAAATTAACACAGTAAAAACAGAATTAGAACAATAAAATTTAAGAAAAACGAGAGAATGTTCTTTTGAATCCTAATTTTAGAAATCAAAGGAACATTCTCTATTTTTGAAGCTCCTATTAAAAAATGAAATCGAGAGATAAAGAGAATAAAATTAAGATAAAAGAAAAAAAAACTATAAAACTTACGGAAATTAAAGAGTCATTCTCTTTGCAAAAAAAGAAATATTACAATATTATTACAATAGAAAAATAGAAATATGTATAAAATACAAAGGAGATAGAAATTCATGTTAAAAAAAGTATGGATACATACAAGAAGAGGAATTAAATTTATCATTCTCTTTATGGTTGCAGCTTTTTTTATAGTAGGGGCAATTGCTATTCTTTATAAGCCAACTTATAGTGTATGGATTAATGGAGAGCAAGTAGGATATACAGAAGATAGGTCGAATTTGCAACATAAGATTAATGAGTATGTTGAAAAGGGCGACGGAATGAATGAAAATATTGCTTTTGTGCAAGTATCCAGTCTCCCAGAGTATAAATTGTGCTTATTAAAGAAAAATGTGGTAACGAATGATGAAGAAATTTTTAATAAAGTAAAAGAAGAAGGAACCACTTATTATAGATATTATGCAATCATAGACAATAATGAGGAAAAGTTGTATGTTTCTAATTTTGAACAAGCAGAAGGAGTTATTGATGGATTAAAAGAAAAAGATAGTTCTAATATGGATAACATATCAATTGTCGAAAAATATGAAACAGAAATGAAGGATTTAGTGTCTTCCGAGGAAGCTATATCAAAATTATATGTAGAAAAACCGAAAACAGTAGTTGTTGCGAGCAATAAGAAAACATCTTCAACGAAATATGCTTCAACAGGAACAGTCAATACTTCATTGACTACCTCAGGAGGAAGTGCAAGTTTAGGGATATCTTTAATTAGACCGGTATCTGGTATTATATCTTCTAGATTTGGCGTAAGAAGCAGTATTCGATCATCAGCCCATACCGGACTAGATATTGCAACATCAACGGGAACACCTATTCAAGCAGCAGCTTCAGGAACGGTAACTTTTTCCGGTTACAAAGGTTCTTATGGTAATATGATAGTCATTACTCATACAAATGGAGTACAAACGTATTATGGACATTGTAGTCAATTATATGTATCGGCTGGTACAAGTGTATCGCAAGGGCAAACAATTGCGGCAGTTGGTTCTACAGGTAACTCTACTGGACCACATTTACATTTTGAAGTAAGGATAAATGGTGTTGCCTATAACCCACAAAACTATGTTTATTAAAATAGAAAGAGAAAAAACGGATATAAAGTTTATTATATCCGTTTTTTCTCTTTCCTATAACATAAAAAATGCTACAATTGCTATCACCTTTAAGATTTCCTCATTACATTCGAAAACTTAAATTGGTGGGAAGGAAAAGTGACAGAGCCACTTTTTTATGATTTAGGTAATGTTATTAACTTAAGATGAAATGTTTTAAGTTGATAGCATAGATTATTTAGACACAAAATATTTAATCCCTGTTGTAATAGCGTTTTTTTTCATAATAATTTTTCCGTGCTCTATTAATTTATTTTCAAATGCAAGAGAAAATGCCAAAGGAGAAGAAAACTCATTTGCCATGTAGTAAAACGTTTTCACGTACTTATAGGATGTATCTATATTTTTTACTAGTAAGTAGTATGTATTATGACTGTCTCTTATACACATCTGACGCTGCCGACGAAGCTAGAAGTGTA
>USQP01000060.1 GCA_900556945.1 uncultured Clostridium sp. | reverse complement strand
ACGAGATTACTACGCGTCTCGTGGGCTCGGAGATGTGTATAAGAGACAGGTTTATCACCAGAAGAAAGACCAGTAATTGGAAGTCTAGTAAATAGTGTTAGAGATGAGCTAGAGAGTTTAATATTAAAAAAAGAAAAAGAATTTAAACAGATTGAATTAAATGAAAAACTAGAGAATGAAAAAATAGATATAACACTTCCAAGCAAAAAAATGGTAAGGGGAAGCAAACACCCAATGAATTTAGTGATTGAAGAAGTAGAAGACTTATTTGTTTCAATGGGCTATGATGTAGTATCAGGACCAGAGTTAGAAACAGATGAATATTGTTTTAAAAAATTAAACTTACCAGAAGGCCACCCGGCAAGAGATATGCAAGATAGTTTCTATATAACAAATGAATATTTGTTAAGAACTCAAACTTCTTCAGCACAAGCAAGGATAATGGAAGAGAAAGGTGGAAAAGAGCCAATAAGAATAATTTGTCCAGGAAAGACATATAGAAGAGAAGATGATGCGACACATTCACCACAATTTGCCCAAGTTGAGGGATTAGTAATTGATAAAAAAGATAGAAACGTATCACTTGCAGACCTAAAAGGAACCCTTGAGGTATTTGCAAGAAAAATGTTAGGAAAAAATTCAGAATTACGTTTTAGACCAAGTTATTTTCCATTTACAGAACCATCATATGAAGTAGATGTAACATGTTTTAAATGTGGAGGAAAAGGATGTACATTATGCAAGAAAACAGGATGGATTGAAGTATTTGCAGCGGGTATGGTACACCCAAACGTGTTAAAAATGGGAGGATATGATCCAGAAGAATGGGGTGGATTTGCGTTTGGACCAGGATTAGACAGAATAACAATGTTTAAATATGCAATACCAGATGTACGTTATTTATATACAAATGATGTTAGATTTTTAAAACAATTTGATAGAAAGGATGCTGAATAAATATGATATTAAGTAGAAATTTTGTAAAAGATTATATAGATTTAGATGACAATTTAGATATAAAAACAATTGCTGAAGATATGACAAGAGTAGGAAATGAATATGATGTAGCAGAAAAATTTGTAAATGCCACAAATCTTGTGATTGGACAAATAAAAACATGTGAAGAGCATCCAGATTCTGACCATTTACATGTTTGTATGGTTGATGTTGGAAAAGAAACCTTACAAATTGTTTGTGGAGCACCAAATGCAAGAACAGGAATTAAAGTTATAGTAGCACTTGTAGGAGCAAAACTTCCAAATGACGTTGCAATAAAAAAAGGAATGATTCGTGGTGTAGAATCTAATGGAATGATGTGTTCAATAGCAGAATTAGGGGTAGATAACAAATTTTTAACAGATGCTGATAGAGATGGAATATGTGAATTAGGTGAAGATGCAGTTGTTGGAGAAGACCCAATAAAATATTTAGGGTTTGATGATGAAATTATCGATTTTGAATTAACAGCAAATCGTGGCGATTTATTAAGTATGCTTGGAATGGCATATGAATTAGGAGCAATATATAATAAAAAAGTAAAAGATGTTAATTTATCACATAAGGAATCAGGAGAAGATATAAATAAATCATTTAAATTAGATATACAAACTGATAATTGTTCTGTATTTTTAGCTAAAAAAGTAGAAAATGTAGAAATAAAAGAAAGTCCTGCATTTATAAAAAATAGGCTAATGGCATGTGGAATAAGACCTATAAATAATGTAGTGGATATAAGTAATTATGTAATGCTTGAAATAGGTCAACCTTTACATTTTTATGATGCTGATAAGTTAAATGACACAATGGTTGTTAGGATGGCTAAGAATGGAGAAAAATTAACAACACTAGATGATAATGAAAGAACATTAGATGAAAATGATATAGTAATTGCAACACTGGAAAAATCAATTGGTTTAGCAGGAGTTATGGGTGGACTTGAAACAGAAGTTACAAAAGACACGAGAAATATAATAATAGAATCTGCTATATTTAATGGAGTAAGAGTTAGAAAAACAGCAAAGAAAATATTAAGAAGTGAAGCAAGTAACAGATTCGAAAAAGGTCTAGATTCAAACAGAACATATATGGCAATAAAAAGAGCTTGTCATTTATTGGAAAAATATGCAAATGGAACAGTAATAACAAGTATGTGCGAATATGACAAGAGCCAAAAGGAAGACAAAAAAATAGAAATTACATTTAAAAATATCACTGATGTATTAGGAACTGAAATTTCTAACAAGGATATATTAGATGTATTTAAAAAATTAGGATTCACTTATGAGGCAGATGATACAAAAGTTGTTGTTTCAGTACCTAGAAGAAGACTAGATATTTCAATTAAAGAAGATTTAATAGAAGAAGTTGGACGTATATATGGGGTAGACAACATTCAAGGAAAATTGCCAGTTTTACCTGTAAAACAAGGAAGTTATGATAAGACTACAAGAAAAATAAGAAATAAAATGGTATCACTTGGGTTAAATGAAACATTATCTATGATTTTTACTAGTGATGAAGATGCTAAAAAATATACAACAGATGACTTTGAGGTTGTAAAATTATTAGATCCTTTGGCAGAGGAAAGAAATGCTTTAAGATATAGTTTGATTTCTTCAATGATAAAAATATATGAATATAATAAGGCTAGAGAAAATAAAAATGTCTGTATTTTTGAAATAGGAAAGGGATTTTTCAAAAAAGGTGATGAATACGGTGAAAACCAAAAAATAGTTGCTTTAATGACAGGCGAATATTATTTAGGAGTAGGTAATAAAGCTAATGTTGACTTCTATATTATAAAAGGTGTAGTGGAAGAATTATTAAATTATTTAGGTTATGAAAATAGATATAGTTTTATAATTACAAAAAATATACCAAATGAATTTCATCCAGGACAAACAGCTGAGATAAATGTTAATGGCGAAAATGTTGGTATAGTTGGAAAAATACATCCATCTACATGTAAAGATGCAGTATATGTTATGGAAATAAACCTAGATAAATTATTAGCAAAAAAAGTTGGAAAGATGAAATATAAAGAAATTTCAAAATTCCCAAATGTAAAAAAAGATGTAGCTTTTGTAATGGATAAAAATATTTCTTCATGCGAAATAGAAAAAGTAATAAAAAAAGCAGGTGGAAAATTATTAACTAATATAGAGGTATTTGATATATATACAGGAGAAAATATTGGAAAAGATGAAAAATCAATAGCATATTCATTGACATTTAATGATAGCAAAAAAACATTGACAGAAGATGAGGTAACAACTATTTTTACAAAGATTATTTCAAGTGTAGAAAAATTGGAAAATGTTAAATTAAGACAGTAGAAACAGGAACATAGGAACGCTTAGGGACAGGTCTTAAATGTTTCATGAGACATTTAAGACCTGTCCCCAAGCGTTCCAAAGTGTCCAATCTCAACAAATTTCACCAAAACACTTGACAAATGCTCGGAAATGGTGTAAAGTATATTAGCATTACAAAAAAGAGGTGATTACTATGGAGGAAAAAGTAAAGATTAGTATGTTATGCCAATTATATGGTAAGCTTTTAACAAAAAAACAATTTGAATTCATAGATGATTACTATAATAATGACTTGTCATTATCTGAAATTGCAGAAAATCATAACATTACAAGACAAGCTGTTAGAGACATCATAAAGAAAGGGGAGAAAAAACTTTTCGAATACGAAGAAAAGCTAATGTTTATGAAAAGGACGTTAAATCAAGAAAAAAGAATTGAAAAAGCTTTATCAGAATTAACAAGAATACAAAGAGATTCTTCGGACAAACAAATAGCAAGTGTTTTAGAAAGTATAAAAAAAGAATTAAATTGTTTAGTATAATTAAAATGACATAAGAAACAAAAAGTTAAGAATAGGAGTTGAAATTATGGCTTTTGAAGGACTATCTTCTAGATTACAGGAAATAACAAGAAAAATTAGAGGAAAAGCAAGAATTACGGAATCTGATTTAAAGGAAATGCTAAGAGAGGTTAAACTTGCACTTTTAGAAGCAGATGTTAACTATAAAATAGTAAAAGATTTCATAGAAACTATTCGAGAAAAAGCACTTGGTCAAGATGTTTTAAAATCTTTAACACCAGGACAACAAGTCGTAAAAATTGTTAAAGATGAGTTAGTAGAATTACTTCGGAGGAACAGAGAGTAGAATTAATTTTACTCCTAATCCACCAACAGTAATTATGCTAGTAGGTCTTCAAGGTTCTGGTAAGACTACTACATCTGGAAAACTTGCTAATTTACTAAGAAAACAAGGTAAAAATCCATTATTAGTAGCATGCGACGTTTACAGACCTGCGGCTATTAAACAATTGCAAGTTGTTGGAAAACAATTAAATATTCCAGTTTTTGCAAATGAAGCATCAAAAGATGTGGTTCATATAGCAAAACAAGCCATGTCAACAGCTATTTCGAAATTAAATGATGTAGTGATTTTAGATACAGCAGGACGTTTACATATCGATGAAGCATTAATGGATGAATTAAAAAATCTAAAAGCAGGAGTGAAGCCACATGAAATTCTACTTGTAGTCGATAGTATGACAGGTCAAGATGCTGTAAATGTAGCAGAAAAATTCAATGAAGCTCTAGGAATTGATGGAGTAGTGCTAACAAAGCTAGATGGTGATACACGTGGCGGTAGTGCATTATCGGTAAAAAAAGTAACAGGGAAGCCAATTAAATTTGCTGCCACAGGAGAAAAATTAAGTGACATCGAAGTCTTCCATCCAGATAGAATGGCACAAAGAATCTTAGGAATGGGAGACATTTTATCAGTTATTGAAAAAGCGGAAGAATCATTTGATTTAGAGCAAGCAGAAAAACTAGAAAAACAATTAAGAAAAAAAGAATTTGACTTAGATGATTATTTAGCACAGATAAGGCAAATCAAAAAAATGGGATCTTTCTCATCTTTATTAAAAATGATTCCAGGAATGAATCAATTAAAAGATGTAAAAATAGATGATAAAGAATTTGTGAAAATAGAAGCAATAATATGTTCTATGACAAAAGCAGAAAAGAGAGATACTAAACTTTTAAATGCAAGTCGTAGACAGCGTATAGCAAAAGGTAGTGGAACAACCGTACAAGATATCAATAAATTCATAAAATCATTTGAAATGACTCAGAAAATGATGAAAAAGATGAAAAATGATAAAGGTGGAATGAAAAAGTTGATGAAGGGCATAGATGAAAATTCGTTAAAAAACTTTAAATTCTAATATTAAAATGTTATTAAATTTTTAAATTTAAGTTAGCTGTTAAAGCTTTGCTTCTTACAGATAACTTATGCAATTGAGCAAAGCGAAATTGTATAAAATAGAAACAATCAAATTTCAGGAGGTGAAATAAATGGTAAAAATCAGATTACAAAGACAAGGAAAGAAAAAAGCTCCATTCTATCACATAGTTGTAGCAGATTCTAAATCTCCAAGAGATGGAAAAATAATTGAACAATTAGGAACATATGACCCAATGACAGATCCAGCTACTATTGTTTTGGATAAAGAAAAGGTAGAAAAATGGATTAAAAATGGTGCAAAACCAACAGATACAGTTAAGGCTTTAATAGAAAAAGCTTAATGGCTAATTAGGGACGGGTATACCTGTCTCTTATACACATCTCCGAGCCCACGAGACGCGTAGTAATCTCG
>USQP01000059.1 GCA_900556945.1 uncultured Clostridium sp. | reverse complement strand
ATATAAAAATCGCTGTAGTTCCAGGTCTTCTTTTCCTCTCCAAAGTCCTTCCACTGGGTAGCCGTCTCGGGGGCGGCCATCTCCCTCAAGTAACCGCCCCAGTCCGTGAGGACATTCCAGTTGCGCTGGGCAAACATGGTAAAGGTCTTGTTCACCTGTTCATAAGTCTCCAGCATGGCCTGCGTGCCCTCGTAGTAGATCTGCTGCCGGATGTAGAGCGCATAAAAGAAGATGTTCACGGTCATGAGGAGAACGAGAGCCATGGAAAGGTAAACTTTTTCTTTGTTTTTACGCATTTTTTCGCTTTCCTCCGTCTTTTTCACCGAAACGTTACCCCCCCCCGGCCAAAAAATACAGGAAAGAAAAAGGCTCTGCTCATTATTTTCAATATACTCTTGCGTAAATCCTGTCTCTTTTGCTACTTTTTCAATAAAATCTTTATCATATAATTGAATTCCTAATTTATCAGCTATTAATCTACCTATGTATCTTCCTCCAGAACCATATTCTCTTGATATTGTAATAACAATATGTTTACTCAATTTATTGGCTGTACTTGTATCGTCAATAAGTGTATGACTCTTATTTTCGTCTTTATCTAGATTTTTTACTTCTATTATTAGAAATGCTACTGCAAGTACAAAGGCTAATGCATCAGCCACTGGACCTCCATACAACACTCCTATCACCCCAAACATACTGCTTAATATTATCATTGCTGGAATTAAGAATACAATTTGCCTTGATAATGATAATATTGCACTTTTTCCGGCTTTTTCCAACAGCTTGAAAAAATATTCCAGTTGGTATCTGTATTCCGTTACAAATGCATAACATCAAATATGTTCTAAATGCTAAACATGCAAACTCCATATAATTTTCGTCTCCACTACCAAATATTGCAATCAATTTATCTGGTATTGTTTGGAATAATATAAATGCGATTGTACTGATTCCAATACTAGTACCTAGCACAATCTTTAATGCACTCTTTACTCTATCAAATTTTCTTGCTCCGTAATTGTATCCAAATATTGGCTGTGTTCCTGCTGCCAGTCCTATGATAATACTATTTAATATTTGGCTTATCTTCATTACAATTCCTAATACAGTGATTGGTATTTCTGAGCCAAACTTAGATTCCATTCCATATTTAGCAAGCAAATTGTTTTCAGTAGCCATGACAAATACAAAACTTATTTGAGTAATAAAACTGCTAATTCCTAATGATGACACTTTTTTAGCTACATTGAATTTAAATTTAAAGTTTTCTTTTGTTAATGCTATGGATTTAAATCTCTTAATATATAAGATATTAAGCATAAAAGTAATGAATTGGCTCAATATTGTAGCAATTGCAGCACCTTCTACTCCCATTTTAAAAATAAATATAAAAATAGGATCTAATATGGTATTTAGAACCGCTCCTGTTATCATTGATATCATAGCATATTTTGGGCTTCCATCTGCTCTTATAATAGAATTTAATGTTGAACCTATCATCATAAAGGGTATACCCATAGCAATAATCTTACCATATTTTAATGCATAATCTCTTAATGCATCTGTACATCCAAATAGATCTAATAATTGATTTAAAAATACCAATGAGACTGCACAAAAAGCAATTGCTATTATGATAGAAATTATGATTCCATTAGCCACTCCTTTTGCTGCTTCTTCTTTTTTCTTTTCTCCTAACTTTAAGCTTAAATATGCAGATGCTCCATCTCCAAACATTAAAGCAAAAGCCAAACATATCATACTAATTGGAAAAACCACATTAGTAGCACCATTTCCTAAGTAACCTACGCCCCATCCTATAAAAATTTGATCAATTATATTATACAATGAATTAACTAGTAATGATATAATGCAAGGAATTGAAAACTTTCTTATTAATCTTCCTATTTTCTCTGTACCTAAAATATTTTCTTCCTTTTCCATTTTTCCTCCTTCTTATTCTCGTATATTAGCAACTTATCTATTTTATCACTTTTTATTTTTTTAGTCAAAGCTTTTTTTAGTTTTTATATTTGCTGCTTATTACAATTCACACATATCCATAGCATATGTTGATATATTAATATTTTTGCCTCACATGGCTTCGAAAGTAAATGCGTGCGACGTATAACTTCCTCGGTCTGCAAATATTAATATATCAACATTTATACTATCTATTTTAAGAATAATATGAATTGTAAGCTATTATTATTTATTACAATATAAAAAGACATGAATTCATGCCTTTTTTAGTTTATATCTTTTAGAGTATCTTTTATTTCATTTTTATCTCTTACTCCAACAAGATTTTTTACTGCTTTTCCATCTTTTATCATTACAATTGTAGGTATACTCATAATACCGTATTCCATTGCTAAATCTTGATTCTCATCCACATTTATTTTTCCTACTTTAATTTTATCTGCCATTTCCTCTGCTATTTCATCAATGACCGATGACATCATTCTACATGGTCCACACCAATCTGCATAAAAATCAATTAATACTATTTTTTCTGATTTTAAAACTTCTTCCTCATAGTTTTCACTTGTAATTTTTAAAACACTCATTTTATTTACCTCCCTTTTTTAAATACTTTATCACTTGCATTCCTGCAACTGTACCTTCATATACAGCTTTACTAATTTGTAGTAATCCTCCTGTACAATCTCCACAAGCATACAATCCTTTTATATTTGTTTCCATTTTTTCATTTACTATGATTCTATCATTTTGAGTAATAGCTCCTAATTTCTTAGCAAATTCTGTAGTTCCTGCTACTCCTTGTGCAATAAAGATCCCATCTACTTTTAATTGTGGACCTTCTTTAAATTCTACTTGCTCTACTTTGTTTTCTCCTTTGATTTCTTTGAGTACCCTTGTATCTATTTTTACATTTTCAGCTCTAAATTCTGGTTTTTCTTTTCCATTAGTTAAAATTGTAATATCTTTTGCTAGGTTAATTAAATCATTCACCTCTGAAATAGCATAATCTCCACTTCCCAATACTGCTACACTTCTATTTCGATAAAAAAATCCATCACATACTGCACAATAACTAATTCCTTTTCCTTCTAATTCTTGTATTCCTTTTATCTTAGGTCTATCTCTTTTATTTCCAGTAGCTAATATGACTGCTTCTGCTGTATATTCTGCTTTAGTAGTCTTTATCAAAAATCCTTGTTCACTTTTTTCTATCTTTAGTACCTCTTCTTTTTTAATATCGACTCCTATATTTTTAGCTTGCTTCATTCCTATTTGATATAAATCTGTTCCACTGATTCCATTCTCAAAACCATAATAATTTTCTATTTTATCTGTTTTTTCTAAACTTGATTTATCTTGATACAATACAAGCGTATTTAAATTACTTCTCTTTGTATATAAACTTGCCGATATCCCAGCAGGACCAGCACCTATTATGATTACATCATAATTCAAAGTAATTCCTCCTTATTTTTATTATCTGTCTATCTTCTTCAATTATACCTATTTTTTTCTATTTTTGTATGAATATATTTATTGTATTTTCTTCATTTCAAACTTATTAAAACATAAAAAAATAGGTTTTGCAACTAATTCTTGCAAAACCATATATTAATTTTAGAATTAACCGCTATCTATGCTGGGAATAATTATTAAATAATAAATTATTCTTCTACAAAAGATATTCCATTTGATTTAGCATATTCTTCAGCATAAGATCCTGTTGGTGCATAAATTGTAGGAATGGTATTTTTATCAAAAATAGGCCATCCTTCTTTTCCTAAGATTTTTATTGATGATGGAAGATGAAGTTCTTTTAAGCTACTACATCCATCAAATGCTCCAAATTCTATTTCTTCAATTCCCTCTGGAATCTTTATTTTTTCCAATGATGAACATCCGTCAAAAGTATATTCTTGTATTTTTTTTACAGAAGATGGTATATTAATTTCTGTTAATTTTTCACAATTTCCAAAAACAGTTGCGCCTATTTCCTTAATTCCTTCTGGTAATGTAACCTTTTTTAATGATGTACAAGAAAGAAATGTAGCATCATCTATAACTTCCAAACTATCTGGTAGAATCACTTCTTCTAATGAAGTACATTGAAAAAACGCACTTTCTCCTATTTGCTTCACATTTTTTCCAAATTTAACTTCTTTTAGTTTTTCAGCACAAATAAAAGCACTTTTTTCAATTTTTGTTATTGAATCTGGTATATTAATTTCAACTGCATTGCTACCTTTAAAAGCGTTTTCACTAATTGTTGTAACTATTGCACTATTATGTTCCTCTGGCAAATTAAATATTGTACAGTTTTCAGTTCTTTCATCTGAACTTACTTCGTATGTTCCATCTTCATTTTTATAATAATACAATTCATTTGGATCAGCTTCTGACTTTATTTTAATTTCTTCTGTTTTTATATCTTCACCTTGACTTTTTTTATACTCTGTTTTATTAAGTATGATACATCCTACTACTAATACAATTATTAATAATAGTATTAATATTGTTATTAGTAGGAAATTCTTCTTTGCTTTCATTTTTACTTTTCAACTCCCTATTTCACATCTTTATACTTATAATATTTAGCTAGTCCTGCTACACCTAATACTACTACTAATAATATGCTACCTATTATTCCCATACTAATTCCTGTATTTGGTAATATTTTATTGGCTACTGTAGGATCTGTTTTACCTGTTGTTTTTCCATCATCTGTGGTGCCTGTAGGATTGTCTTTGTTTTCATCTTTTTTATCTGTTGTTTCTGTTATTTTAGTGACACTTCCAACTTCAATAATAGCTTGTCCTTGTATTGTTTTTACATTAGTATCGCTTGCTTGTATCCATAAATAATATAATCCGTCTTCTGCTGGTACTTGATTATATGGCATACTTCCTTTTGATTTATTAAAAGTATCATTATTAGTTATCGATTTCCAAGATGTGTCTGTTAAACTTGGAAAACTATCTTTTCCTTTTAATGGCAATCCTGATAAATCATGATTATTATCAATGTAATTGTTTACTACATTTGCATCTGTTATTTTTTCCCATGTGTAAGAAATATTTTTTGCATTTATTCCGTATATGGCTGTCACATCATAAGCAGGATTAGTTGGAGCACTTCCATACCAGGCATTTTTTTCAACTGTAAAAGTTTTTAATAACGGCAATGTTAAATCTACTCTATAATTGCTAAGAATATTATTTGTTTCTCCAACTTTTCTGATTGATAAATATCCTGTATCTGTAGATTTAAGAACTGAAAGTTGATTTTGATTTGTGGTTACAATTGATATTCTAATTGTTTCTGAAGCATAATCTGGATTTAAAACATCATACCAATTTTCTATTGTTTCATTTTGTGTTTTTTCAATTGCCCATTGATAAGAAGCTCCTTCTTCTAAATTTAATCCTTTTAAAATATAGTCAATTGAACCATCTGTTGATGTAACTATTTTTTCTGCAGTTACAGTTTCTGCATAAGCTATACTATGAAGTGATATGATTGTTAATAAAATCAATAACACCATTGGTATAATTCTTTTGTTTTTTTTCATAAAAGTTCCTCCTTTTTTTCAAAACGCACAAAAGCAAGAATAATATTCTATGCAATTATTTAGCATAGATATATTATTCTTGCTTACTCTTTCTTCTTTTTTATTTTTTTATCTAATAATATGCTTGTGTGTGTGTGTGTGTGTGTGTGTGTGTGCTGTCTCTTATAC
>USQP01000058.1 GCA_900556945.1 uncultured Clostridium sp. | reverse complement strand
GGCAGCGTCAGATGTGTATAAGAGACAGTAAATATATAGTCAATTTTCCATTTTAAAATAATTCTATTTCTTTCTTCTTTATTCTTTATTTTATCATAATCTTCTATATATTCTTTTAAATTTTGCTCCTCTTGCATCTCTTTCTTCAATGTTTCAATTACATCATCCATATATAACCCATATTTTACATATCCTAATTTTATATCCATCTGTTTCAGTTTTTCTTCCTCTATCGTCTCAAATTCTATTCCTTCAATATCTTCTTTTACAGATGGATATTGCTCTTTTATCTTTTCTAATTTTTCGTTTGATGGAGCAAAATATTTCGTTCTCATTCCTCTTTGTATTCTATACAAATCTTTATATAAATCCAAATAATATTTTTTTTGTCCAATGGTTACTAAAGTTCCTACATGCATCTCTTCATCTGGCCTATATCCAACTGCTTTAGCAACTATCTTTTCCTGTGTAGTGTCCTCTGGAATATGATTAATCGCTTCAACTAAGCTAATAGCCATTTGTTTACAAGTAACTTTCATCTTATTAGAGGGGGCAATATTTTCTAACACGCCCGGCATAATTGTTCTTTCATAAATTTCTTTACTTTTCTTCCAATCACTATATAGATAATCTCTGTCATAAGAAAACTTATTTCCCAAATTAAAATATATCTTTCTTATTTTTTCTTCATCTGTTAAACCTTTTTCCTCATTTTGATTATAATTAGCTTTCATTGATTTCAACTTGTTCCCTTCCTAGTATATTTTGAAACACTTCTAATATTTCTTCTGTTAAATATATTTGTCCACATGGCTTTATTTCCTCTTGTATTTTTATTTGAACATTAATATTATTTCTATCACCACTAAAATATCTTAAAGCTCCTCTTAATTTATCTTTTTGTTCTTCTGTGCTACTAGTAATATTTAAAATCAATATTTTTTGCTTTTGTTCACCAAAATCTTTTATTTCATTTGCAATAATAGTTGTTGTATCATCCTCTCTTATACTTAATCTTCCTTCTACCATAACAATATTTTCTTCTACCAAGCTCTTCCCAGACTTTAAATAAGCATTTTCAAATGCAATAATCTCTGCTGTTCCGTATAAATCTTCAATAGTTATAAATGCCATAATTCTATTATTTTTTGTATACTTCTTTTTAATGGAAGTGATAATTCCCGCATATTTTACACTTTGTCCATCTTTAAATTTTAGTTTCGTTCCTTGTTTTAATCCTTGCATCTCTGTATCATTTAAACTCGTGGACATTTGTTCTTCTATTTCTCTAATTTGTATCGTATTAATATTCGTTTGTGACTCAATTTGTTGTCTTAATTTTTCTAATGGATGACCTGAAATATAAATTCCTAACATTTCTTTTTCTAATGATAATAATTCTTTGTTTGGTAATTCTTGATGTTCTTCAAATGTATATTTCATTTCATTTAATTGTTCTTTTTCTTCCTCCGTTCCCAAATCAAACATTGATACTTGTCCTGAGAACCCCTTCTTCTTTCCATTTTGAATTGTGTCAACAATTGATTCAAAAGAAGCAAGTAATGTACTTCTTGTTTGCTCAAATTCTTCAAAAGCTCCTGCTTTAATCAAACTCTCAATACATTTTTTATTAACTGATTCTTCTGCTATTCTCTCACAAAAATCGGTAAACCCTTTATAAGGTCCTTTTTCATTTCTCTCTTTTACAATATTATCAACAGGAACTGTTCCTACATTTTTGATACTTCCGAAGTCCAAAACGAATCTTTCCATTCTCAACAGTAAATTTTGTATTACTTTTATTGATTTCTGGCTTTAATATCTCAATTCCAAGACTTCTACACTCATCGATATATTGGGGAATCTTGTCTAAATTTCCTAGGAAGCTATTTAATGTTGCTGCCATAAATTCAGCTGGATAATAGGCTTTCAAATATGCTGTTCGATAAGCTACTACCGCATAGCAAGCAGCATGTGATTTATTAAAAGCATATTTAGCAAATTCAGCCATCTCATCAAATATCTTATTTGCTGAAATCTCATCAATTCCATTTCTAACACATCCCGGAACAATTATATTCCCCTCTTCATCAACTTGTCCATGTATAAATATTTCTCTTTCTTTTGCCATGACATCTAATTTTTTCTTTCCCATAGCACGTCTTACCAAATCTGCTCTTCCTAGTGAATATCCTGCTAAATCACGAACGATTTGCATAACCTGCTCTTGGTAAACCATACATCCATAAGTTACATTTAAAATTGGTTCCAAACTAGGATGAGTATACTCATTATGACCTGGATTTAACTTTCCCTTTACATATCTTGGTATTTGATCCATTGGCCCTGGTCGATATAAAGAAACACCTGCTATTAAATCTTCTAAACAGTCTGGTTTTAATTCCTTCATAAAGTTTGTCATCCCTTGTGATTCAAACTGAAAAATACCACAAGACTTCCCTTCTTGCCATAATTTGTATACTTTAGGATCTGCCATCTCTTTATCAAACTCTACATCAATTCCTCTATTCTCTTTTACCAAGTCAATCGTATCCTGAATTACCGTTAAAGTTCTTAGTCCTAAAAAGTCCATTTTTAATAATCCTAATTCTTCTAAAGTAGTCATGATATATTGTGTAGATATTTGATTATCACGTACATATAAAGGAACATAAGTATCTACCGGATCTTTTGTAATAACAATTCCGGCAAGCATGAGTCGATGCCTGCCTTGGCATTCCCTCTAATCCCATAGCAATATCTAATACTTTTTTTACCGTTTCATCTGCTTCATATTTTTCTTTTAATTCTTTGTTTTGTTCCAATGCTTTTTTTATGGTAATATGTAATTCATTTGGAATCATTTTAGCTAAACTATCTGCTTCCGAATAGGGTACATCCAAAACTCTTGCTACATCACGAATAACCATTTTAGCTGCCATGGTTCCAAAAGTGATTATCTGTGATACATGATCATGCCCATACTTTTGTGATACATAATCAATTACATCTTGCCTATGTTCATAACAAAAATCTACATCAAAATCAGGCATACTAATTCTTTCTGGATTTAAAAATCTCTCAAAAAGTAATCCATACTTCATCGGATCAATATCTGTAATTTCAATGGCATAAGCTATAATAGATCCTGCACCAGATCCACGTCCAGGTCCTACTGGAATGTTGTGTGTCTTGGCATAATGAATAAAATCCCATACAATTAGGAAATAATCTACATATCCCATTTTCTTAATAACACTAATTTCATACTCTGCTCGATCTAATATTTCCTTCGATGGATTTTCTCCATATCGCTTTCTGATTCCATCCTCACATAGCTTCTTAAAATAGTCATAATGAGTTGGAAATTCTTTTGGTACCTCATAATTTGGCAAAATAGTATGTCCAAATTCAAACTCCACATTACATTCTTCTGCTATTTTTACTGTATTTTCAATTGCATCTGGAAACGCTTTAAAATATTCTATCATTTCTTCTGGAGACTTTACATACAATTCATCCGTATCAAAGCGCATACGATCCATATCGCTCATTCTCTTACCTGTTTGAATACAAAGTAATACTTCGTGGTTATAAGCATCTTCTTTTTTTAAATAATGAGCATCATTGGTAGCAACTAGTGGAATATCTAATTTACGTGCTAACTGTACTAACTTTTGATTGGCCAATACTTGTTCTTGAATTCCATTGTTTTGAATTTCAATGTAATAGTCCTCTCCAAAAACATTCTTGTGCCATAAAGCTATCTCTTCTGCTTTCTCATTTTGGCCATTTAATAAAGCTTGATTTACTGCTCCTGCTAAACAAGCACTTAAGCAAATTAACCCTTCATGATACTTTTCAAGAATTTCTAAATCAATACGTGGTTTGTAATAATATCCCTCTACAAAACCAAGAGAAACTAATTTACTCAAATTCTTATATCCTTGATTGTTTTTGGCAAGTAAAATCAAGTGATTATATTTATTATCTATATTAGGCTCTTTATCCAAACGAGAACGAGGTGCTACATATACTTCACAACCAATAATTGGTTTTACTCCCTCTGCCATACAAGCCTTATAAAAATCAATAGCCCCATACATAACTCCATGGTCCGTAAGAGCTATCGAATCCATTCCTAACTCTTTCGCCCTTTTGGGTAAATCTTTAATTCGATTGGCTCCATCTAATAAACTAAACTCACTATGTATATGTAAATGAACAAATTTAGACATCCTTTTCTCCTTTCCTGACACACTGGGGACAGTGCTAAATTGTCCCATTTTTATGTCGCTTTTTGTCGATATTAATTAATAATTTATATTTTAATCCAAACAGAAGTGGATTTTCCTTTCACTTTAAAATTTCCAAATCCCTCTTCGTCTATGATAACTTCTTCTTCATAATTTCCAAGTGCGTCGATAAATTTTTCTCCTGTAAATTGGGTTCCAACATACATTCTCTTTTCTCCGTCTCCTCCATTAGAAATTACAACAGCTAGTCCTGATTTAATATGTTCCCTATCTCCTTCTCGAGTCCAACCAATAAAATTCTGATGATCAAAGTAATCATGTTGTTCTCCGTATGCTTTTTCTTTCCTTAACTTCATTAATATTTCTAATTCTTCTAATGGTTCAATATTATTATGTGGTATTCCATAATAATCACCATAAAATATACATGGATACCCTTCATTTCTTAATAGTATGATACTATATGCCGCTGGTTTAAACCATCTTTCTACAAAACTCTCTAGTGCCTGTCCAGGTTGCGTATCATGATTATCAACAAAAGTTACTGCTTTACTTGAGTTTTCTTTTACTAACGTATGATCTAAAAGCTGTGATAAATCATAATTTTCTTCTTTTGAAGCAGAAGAAAATTTATAATGTAACGGTACATCAAATAAAGATATTTCGCCTTCTGTTTCTGTAATATATCTATGTAATTTTTCAACATCTCCTGTCCAATATTCTCCTACTGTAAATAATTGAGATTTTGTTTGTCCTCTTAACTCTTTTATCCAATTCTTATAAAAATCAGCTGGAATATGTTTAACTGCATCTAAACGAAGTCCATCTACTTTGGTTACATCTAGATACCATTTTCCCCATTTTGTACATTCTTCCACAACTACTGGATTCGTAAAATCAATATCTGCCCCCATTAAATAATCATAATTGCCAAATTCCTCATCTACCGCATGATTCCAATTTTTATCTTTAAACTTAAAAATAGCATGTTCCTTTGAGTTCTCATCATAGTCAATTCCATCAAAATGAGTCCAGTTCCATTCAAAATCCGAATATTTATGCTTTCTTCCTGAGAAAATATATTTTGTAGCAACTCTTACTGTTTCTTGATTTGATATTTCACTATTATGATTTCCCCAATCTACTTTAGTAGCAGGAATTGTTTGTAACATATCTGCTCCCATCTTGTGATTCAATACAATATCTGCATAGCTTTCTATTCCATTTTGTTTTAATACAGCAATACACTCTAAATATTCATCTTTTGAACCATATTTTGTTTTGATACTCCCTTTTTGATCAAATTCTCCTAAATCATATAGATCATATGCACCATATCCAACCTCATTTGCTCCGCCAATTCCTTTGTATGCTGGTGGCAACCATAAAGCTGTGATTCCTAAATTAGCTAATTTTTCTGCGTGTTCGATAATATTCTTCCATAAGTTTTGTTCACATTCCATATACCCTGTCTCTTATACACATCTCCGAGCCCACGAGACGCGTAGTAATCTC
>USQP01000057.1 GCA_900556945.1 uncultured Clostridium sp. | reverse complement strand
CAGAATTATTAGAATATGATTATAAAAACTATGGAACAATAAAATTATTACATCATGAAACAGGAGAAGTAGAAGAAGTAGCATTAGATACTTATTTATGTAATGTGGTTTCAGCAGAGATGCCAGCTGATTATGAATTGGAAGCGTTAAAAGCACAAGCAGTGGTTGCAAGAACTTATACCATATATAAGATACAAAATAAAAAACATGAAAATGCAGATATATGTGATGATTCTAGCTGTTGTCAAGCTTGGGTTTCAAAAGAAACAAGATTGGCAAGATGGGAAGAATCTAAAAGAGAAAGTAATTGGGCTAAAATAGAAAAATGTGTAGAAGATACAAAAGGAAAAATTATTACTTATGAAGGCAAACCAATTAATGCTTTTTTTCATGCTAATAGTGGAGGAACAACGGAACTTCCAGTTAATGTGTGGGGAGGAACAGGGATGCCTTATTTACAGGTGGTAGAAACTGCAGGGGAAGAAGGTTATACGCAATATAGTTCTGAAGTTACCTTAAGTCAGGAAGAATTATTAGATAAATTAAAAATAAAATATAATGATATCCAAATAAATTTTGATAATAATGAAGACGTAAGAATATTAGAATATACCGATAGCAATAGAGTAAAAACAGTTAAGTTTGGTAATCATGAAATTTCTGGAGTAGAAGTAAGAAGTTTATTAGGCTTAAAATCAACGAATTTTGAAATAATCAAAGAAGGTGAAACGATAAAATTTTCTGTAAAAGGATATGGACATGGAGTTGGAATGAGTCAAACAGGAGCAGATACAATGGCAAAAGAAGGAAGTAATTATGAAGATATTATTAAACATTTTTATATAGGAGTAGAAATTAAAGAAGTAAATGAATGATAAATGTATATTCTTCTAAAAATAGGAAATACTTGTATTAATAAAGTATTTAAGGAGGATTATATGAGAAGAAATGCGAGAATAAAAAATAAAGAAAGTAAAGTTTTAAGTGATAAGATTATTATCTATTCTATGATAGGAGTAGCGATTCTAGCAGTTATATTAATAGGTTTATTAATATATAGTAAAAGTTTAAGTGACGAAGTAAGAGAAGGTACAATGAGCCTAGAGCAAATGGCAAATATAACTGGGAATCATACAGAAAATACAGAAAGTGCAAGTACAGAAATAGGAAAGTCAGTAGAAGAATCCAAAAATGAAATAAATACGACAAACGAAGTTCAAAATACTACAAATACGAATAACACAATTACTAATAATGTGACACAAAATAAGACGAATACCACAAGTAATACAAACAATATAGTATCTTCTAGCAATGCAACGAAAACTACTAACTCAGAGACAACAAAAGAATTAGAATTTGAAATGCCAGTAGATGGAGAAATTAGTAGGGAATATGCTAAGGATAATTTAATTTATTCCGAAACATTAAAGGAATGGGTTACTCACATGGGAATTGATATAAAAGCAGAGAAAACGACAATAGTAAAGGCAGCAGAAGCGGGAACAATAAAATCGATTAAAAATGATCCAAGATATGGTTTAACAATAGTAATCGAACATGATAATGGATTCCAAACAGTATATTCTAATTTACTAACTTCTGAATTTGTAGTAGAAGGAGAAAAAGTAGAAAAAGGACAGAGTATTGGAACAGTGGGAAATACAGCGGTATTTGAAATTGCAGATGAACCACATCTACATTTTGAAATATTAAAAGATTCCATACAAGTAGATCCAAGTATATATTTGAAATAGCTTCAAGGCAAAGGAGATTGATATCCCTTTGCCTTTGTTGGTGTTTTGCCTCATATATTATTTTTGCAAGACTGTGTAATAAATTTTTCTTTTTTGTTTATTTAAAAAATCCAAAAAAATGTTTGACATTTTTTTGTTTGTATGATATGATGTATGCAAATTAGAAAATGGGAGTGAAGAATATGCCTAGAAAGAAACCAGAATTAAATAAAAGAGAAAAAGCAATCTTAAAATTTATCGAGAAACAAATTATGACACAAGGATATCCACCATCAGTAAGAGAAATCGGAAAAGCAGTAGGACTAAGTTCAACGGCAACCGTTCATGGATATCTATCTAAATTAGATGAGAAAGGTTACATTAAAAAGCAAGACAAAAAAGGAAGAACTTTACGTTTATTAAAAGGTGGTTCAGGAGAAGAAAAGAAAACATCTAGTAAAGATTTTTATACACAGAAAGAGTTAGTAGAAGTACCAATTATAGGAAAAATAACAGCAGGAGAGCCTATACTTGCGGTCGAAAATGTAACAGATACTTTTCCAATACCAGTAGATTTCGTTGGAAATTCTGAGAGTTTTATGCTTACTGTTAGAGGAGAAAGTATGATTGAAGCAGGAATTTTAGATGGAGATTACATATTAGTAAAAAGACAAAGCATGGCCAATAATGGAGAGATTGTTGTTGCCCTAATTGGAGAGGAAGCAACGGTAAAAACATTCTATAAAGAAAAAGATCATATTAGACTTCAACCAGAAAATAGTACAATGGATCCTATTATTGTTCCAACATGTGAAATATTAGGAAAAGTTGCAGGAGTATTTAGAAAAATGTAAGAATGAAAAAAGTATCAACACCACCAAAAGTTACATAAGATATTTTGGAGGTGTTTTTTTTATGATAAAATATGAAGAATTAAAAAGTATTCTTCAAAAAAATAGAAATATTTCATATCCATCTGTGCCAAAATTATATCCAAATAAAAGATACTGTAACCTAATTTATGATAATTTTGGAGGAGAAGAGGGAGAGTTAACAGCTATCACGCAATACATCTATGAACATATGAATTTCAAAAAGGAAGAAGCAATTAGCCACATATTACAAGATATAGCAATAGAAGAAATGCATCATCTAGATATATTAGGAGAAATTATAACAAATTTAGGAGAAAAACCAATCTATCAAAATTCAAACCAAAAACTATGGATAGCAAATAATGTTACGTATGATATCTGTAATTTAAGAGATGCAATCAAAAAGAATATGAAAGATGAAGAAAGTGCTATTATAGGATATCGAAAATTATTACGTTATACCAATAATATACATTTAAGAAGGATTTATGAAAGAATTATATTAGATGAAACAACACATTTCGAAATATTTAAAAGAATACTAATGAATTTGAAATAAAAAGAAGAACATTCGAGTTCTTCTTTCTATTTCACTTTTTTTCTATATGGGGCTTCCAACGGGAATCGAACCCGTGACCTCTACCTTACCAAGGTAGCACTCTACCTACTGAGCTATGGAAGCATGTCCTGTTGGGGACGTTTCCTTTTGGACATTTTTAAGTTAGCTGTTAGAGCTTTGCTCGTTACAGATAACTTATGCAACTGACCGATAGGAAGTTGCATAAGTCTAAATAACTGTTAGAGCTCCGTTCTTTGCAGATAGCTTATGCAGTTGCTGTCCATTTTGGGACACATCAATAGAAATTATACAACAACAAATAATAAAAGTAAAGATTTTCTATTGACTTTTTTAAAAAAAAGGATTAAACTATTAACATAAGATAAAAACGAGTAAGAGAAAAGTAAAATAAAGGTTACTTTAAAGAGAGAATTGGTCATAGGCTGTAAACCAATTTAAGAAAACATATTTGAAAAACTAACTCTTCTATGTTTCTAGTGAATAAGCTAGACGATTAAGATACGTTATAATCTTTAATTAAGTTAAAAATAGGATGGAACCGTGTTAATTAAGCACTCCTATGGATTAAAAAGTCCATGGGAGTGTTTTTTAGTTATATGTGCCCAAAGGACATAAAGGAGGAATTTTTATGATTAAAGTTACTTTGAAAGATGGAAATATTCTAGAAATAGAAAAAGGTAGTTCTATATTAGAAGTGGCTAAAAAAATAAGTGAAGGATTAGCAAGGAATACTACTTGTGGAGAAGTAAATGGAGAGATAAAAGATTTAAGATATAAATTACAAGAAGATTGCAATTTAGTACTTCATACATTTAAAGACGATGACTTAGACGGTAAAAAAGCATATTGGCATACAACGTCACATATTATGGCACAAGCTGTAAAGAGGTTATTTCCAGATGCAAAAATTGCAATAGGACCAGCTATTGATGAGGGATTCTATTATGATTTTGATGTAGAAAAACCTTTTACGGATGAAGATAAGGCAAATATAGAAGAAGAAATGAAGAAAATCATAAAAGAAGATATCGGAATAGAAAGATTTTCTTTACCAAGAAAAGAAGCAATTGAATTAATGAAAGAAGAACCTTATAAAGTAGAATTGATTAAAGATTTACCAGAAGGAGACGAAATCAGTTTTTATAGACAAGGTAATTTTACTGATTTATGTGCAGGACCGCATTTAACTAGTACGGGAAAAGTAAAAAGCATAAAAATATTATCTTCATCAGGAGCTTACTGGAGAGGTAGTGAAAAAAATAAAATGCTACAAAGAATTTATGCCATCTCTTTTCCAAAAACAAGTATGTTACAAGAATATCTAGATTTCTTAGAAGAAGCAAAACAAAGAGATCATAGAAAAATAGGGAAAGATCTAGAAATATTTATGACACATCCATTAGTTGGTTCAGGACTTCCCATGTATTTACCAAATGGCGCAACCATTAGAAGAATTTTGGAAAGGTACATTGCGGACAAGGAGATTGCGTTGGGCTATCAGCATGTTTATACACCATCTCTTGCTAATGTTGAGCTATATAAAACAAGTGGACACTGGGATCACTATAAAGAAGATATGTTTCCAGTTATGAAAATGGAAAATGAAGAAATGGTTTTAAGACCAATGAACTGTCCACACCATATGCTAATTTATAAAAATAAATTGCATTCTTATCGCGATTTACCAATTAGAATCGGAGAGCTTGCACACGACTTTAGATATGAATCAAGTGGTAGTGTTTGCGGACTAGAAAGAGTCCGTCAAATGTGTCAAAATGATGCCCATTTATTTGTAAGACCAGACCAAATAAAAGAAGAAGTTGGAAAAGTTTTAAAACTAATTGTTGAAGTCTATCAAAAAGACTTTGCATTTCCAGCATCTGCTTTTCAATATCGATTATCTTTAAGAGATAAAAATAACAAAGAAAAATATATTGACAATGACGAAATGTGGGAAACAGCAGAAGAGCAATTAAGGGCAATATTAAAAGATATGAATATAGATTTCTATGAAGCAGAAGGAGAAGCCGCATTTTATGGACCAAAAATTGATATCCAAATAAAAACAGCATTAAACCATGATATAACCATTCCAACTTGTCAATTAGATTTTGCTTTACCAGAAAGATTTGAACTTGAATATATAGGAGAAGATGGAGAAAAACATAGACCAGTAGTAATACACAGAGCAATTTTAGGAAGTTCTGACAGATTTATATCATTTTTGTTAGAGGAAACAAAAGGTATGCTTCCAACATGGCTTGCACCAATACAAGTTAAAATTTTACCAATTACAGATAATCAACATGAATATGCTAACCAAATAAAAGATGAATTTATAAAAAAAGGCATACGTGTGGTAGTTGACGATAGAAATGAAAAAATAGGATATAAGATTAGAGAGGCTCAACTTGAAAAAGTACCATATATGTTAGTAGTTGGCCCAAAAGAAGTGGAAGAAAATACAGTTGCTGTGCGTTCAAGAGAAGATGGAGACGTTGGAACTATGATGATAGAAGGATTCAAAGAAAAACTTTTAAATGAAATAGAAAAAAAGAATAAATAGAAATGAAAAATTGTGCATTTTTTTACTTTATAACTTCTGTCT
>USQP01000056.1 GCA_900556945.1 uncultured Clostridium sp. | reverse complement strand
CTACACTTCTAGCTTCGTCGGCAGCGTCAGATGTGTATAAGAGACAGGTATAATAATATTTTAATTGGGTAAAATTTATTTAAAAGAAAGGAATGGTGTGTTTATGGAAAATATAGTGAAAGATTTAAATGCTTTTTTATCCGATTTAAATGTATTCTATCGTAAATTACAAAATTATCATTGGAATGTACATGGAAGAGACTTTTTTGTATTACACAGCAAATTAGAAGAATACTATGATGAAGTAAATGAACAAATTGATGAAATAGCAGAACATATTTTAATGTTAGGAGAGCAACCGCTAGGAACTATGCAAGATTATCTAAATAATACTTGTATCACAGAAGCAAAAAACGAAAAAATAAAAGATAGTGTTATTCTTGGAAATATTATAAATGATATGGAAACATTATTAAATAAAATTACGAATATAAAAACAGAAGCGGATAAGCAAAATATGTATGCGACATCTAGTTTAATGGATGAGTATATAGAAGGATATATGAAAAAGTTATGGATGTTAAGACAAAGTAGAGAAGATTAAAAAGTGAAAAAAAGACAAAAGAGAGACAAAAGGGACAGTGCTTAAATGTGCCATATATTATGTCACAAAATGTCGAAATTATTAAAAGCGACAAAATATGACAGAAAGTATGATACATTTAAGCACTGTCCCTTTTGTCTCTCTTTTGTTCTTTCTCTATCTCATTTCACACAAAATTCACAAAGAATTTTAGCAGAAAGTATTGACAAGTGCTAAAAAGGGGTATAATATATAGGGAGTTAGCAAACGAAACGAAAGAGTGCTAAATAGACCTAACAATTGAAATAGAAGAGGTGAAAGAATTGTTAGATGATAGAAAAAAGAAAGTTTTGCAAGCAATCGTAGAAGAATATATCAATACAGCAGAACCAGTTAGTTCGAATTCGTTAACAAGTAATCATGGGCTGGATTGTAGTAGCGCTACAATTCGAAACGAGATGGCAGATTTAGAGAAAAATGGATTCTTAGACAAAACCCATACTTCAAGTGGAAGAATACCATCAGCTAAGGGGTATCGATACTATGTAGATGAACTACTAAATGATGAAGATATTAGTTTAGAAGAAATTAAATATATTAGTTCAAAACTTGAAACAAAAGTAAACGAGATTGAAGATTTAACTAAGATAACAGCTAATACGATTTCAGAAGTAACGCATTATACGACTGTTTCCATTGGTCCCAAGCCAATGACTCAATTAATTGAAGAAATTAAATTTGTTTTATTAGGTTCTAGAATGATGATGGCAGTTATCTTAACAGATACAGGGTTAATAAAAGAAACCATTATAAAATTTGATGAAGATGTTAATGAAAAACAAGTAGAGACAATGAACTATATGTTCAATAACAAATTAAAAGGGCAACCAATTGAAAAAATAGATAGGCCATTAGAAGAATACTTATATGATGAAATGACATATAGTATTAATGTCATAAAACCAGTTATTGAACAAATAAAAAAGGTTTTAGAAGAAGATAATAAAATTTACTTAGAAGGAGCTAATAAAGCCTTTGACTTACCAGAGTTTAATAGTTTAGAGGTAGCGAAGAATTTTGTTAATATACTAGACACCAAAGAACTAGTAGCAGATATGTTGAATTCTGGATTTGCAGAAGATATTAAAGTATATATTGGAGAAGAAAGTGAAAAAGAAGCGTTAAAAGACTTTAGCGTAGTAACATTTAAACATAAAGTAAATGGAAAAGATTTAGGAACAATTGGAATTATAGGCCCAAAGAGAATGGATTATTCAAAAGTTATTTCTGTTATGAAATATATTAATCAAAAATTAAATGGAAAAAATTAAAAGAAAGAAGGGATAAAATGGCAGAAAACGAAAAAGAACCAAAAGAAGAAATAAAAGAGGAAAAACAAGATAAAAAAGAAAAAAAGCATAAAGATATGGTACCAAAAGAGGATTATGACGAATTAGATGATAGATTTAAAAGAATCTTAGCAGAATTTGAAAATTTTAAGAAAAGAAGCAACAAAGAAAGAGAAGGATTATACAATTCGATTCTTTCTGATGTAATAGAAGTAATACTTCCAGTTGTTGATAATTTAGAAAATGCAGCAAAAGTAGAAACATCAGATGAAAATTATAAACAAGGAGTAGAGCTTGTATTGAAACAATTAAAAGATGTTTTAAAAGCAAAAGGAGTAGAAGAGATAAAAGCTTTAGGAGAGACTTTTGATCCTGAATTACATGAAGCGGTAAGTAGTATTCAAGATGAAAATTTAGGAGAAAAAGAAATTGCACAAGAATATAGAAAAGGCTATAAAATAGGAAATAGAGTAATTAGACATTCTATGGTAGTAGTAGCTAATTAAGTTAGCTGTGCAAAATAAAGCAAGTTACAGATAACTTATGCAACTGTCCAAAGGAAAGTTGCATACATGATTAAAATGTTATTAATTTTTAAGTTAACCGTTTGAATCGAGTGAATCACGGGTAACTCATACAACGAACCAAGGGGAAGTTGTATCAGGATAAAGATATAAATTTTTTTAGGAGGAATTTAAAATGGGAAAAATTATAGGAATTGACTTAGGAACAACAAATTCATGTGTAGCTGTTATGGAAGGAGGAGAACCAGTTGTTATACCAAATGCAGAGGGGAACAGAACAACTCCATCTGTTGTGGCTTTTTCAAAAAATGGAGAAAGATTAGTAGGACAAATAGCAAAACGTCAAGCTGTTACGAATCCAGATAACACCGTTATATCGATTAAAAGAAAAATGGGAACAGCAGATAAAGTAGATATTGAAGGTGATAAATTTACACCACAAGAAATATCAGCAATGATATTACAAAAATTAAAAGCAGATGCTGAAAATTATTTAGGACAAAAAGTAACACAGGCTGTTATCACTGTTCCAGCATACTTTAATGATAGTCAAAGACAAGCAACAAAAGATGCTGGTAAAATTGCAGGTTTGGAAGTATTAAGAATTATTAATGAACCAACAGCAGCAGCTTTGGCTTATGGAATGGATAAAGAACAAGATCAAAAAATCTTAATTTATGATTTAGGAGGAGGAACATTCGATGTTTCTATTCTAGATATTGGTGATGGTGTATTTGAAGTTTTATCAACAAGTGGTAATACACATTTAGGTGGAGACGATTTTGATAATGCTATTATTGATTATTTAGTAAGTGAATTTAAAAAATCAAATGGAATTGATTTAAAAACAGATAAAATGGCAATGCAAAGATTAAAAGAAGCAGCAGAGAAAGCAAAAATTGAATTATCAGGTGTACAACAAACACAAATCAACTTACCATTTATTACAGCAGATAGCACAGGACCAAAACATTTAGATATTACTTTAACAAGATCAAAATTTGAAGAGCTAATTCATGATTTAGTGGAAGCAACAAGTGGACCAGTAAATCAAGCTCTTAAAGATGCAGGATTAACTGCAAATGATATTCATAAAGTATTATTAGTAGGTGGATCAACAAGAGTTCCAGCTGTTCAAGAAGCAGTAAAGAGAATTACAGGAAAAGATGCTGATAAGGGAATCAACCCAGATGAATGTGTTGCTATTGGTGCAGCAATTCAAGGCGGTGTGTTATCAGGAGATGTTAAAGATTTAGTATTATTAGATGTAACACCATTATCACTTGGAATTGAAACATACGGTGGAGTATTCACAAAATTAATTGAAAGAAACACAACAATTCCAACTAAAAAATCACAAGTATTCTCAACAGCAGCAGATGGTCAAACATCAGTAGAAGTTCATGTTTTACAAGGTGAAAGAGAAATGGCTGCTTATAATAAAACATTAGGAAGATTCCAACTAACAGGAATTCCAGCAGCACCAAGAGGAGTACCACAAATCGAAGTAACTTTTGATATAGATGCCAATGGTATTGTTCATGTATCAGCAAAAGATATGGCAACTGGAAATAGCCAAGATGTATCTATTACAGCATCTACCAATTTAACAGATGAAGATATTGATAAAGCTGTAAAAGATGCAGAAGCACATGCAGAAGAAGATAAAAAGAAGAAAGAAGAAATTGAAGTTAAAAATAATGCAGAAAGCTTAGTATATAACAGTGAAAAGACATTAAATGACTTAGGAGATAAGATTAGTGGAGAAGAGAAAGCAAAAGTAGAAACAGAGATAGATAACACGAAAAAAGCTCTTGAAACAAACGATACTGAAAAAATAAAAGAAGCAACAGAGAAATTAACAAAAGTATTTTATGATATGTCAGAACAACTTTATAAAAATGCAAATCCAAATGGTGCACAAGGTGCTGGAACCGATCCAAATGCAGCAGGAGAAGGACCAAAGACAGATGAAAATGGAAATGTGTATGATGCAGACTATAAAGTAGAAGATGATAACAAGGAGTAGTTTCAACTTATCATGAAACTGTAACAGCGAAAGCTTAACAGTTTCAAGAAAAGTAGAAGATGATGGTGATAAAAAATAAGACAAATTAGACAAGGAGACGGATTTTTGTCTACCGTCTCCTTGTCTCAATGAAAAAGGTAATATTAAAATACAATAAAAAGACCTTTTATAGGAGGAAACAATGGCTAATAAGAGAGATTATTATGAAGTATTAGGAGTCAACAAAAATGCGACAGATGACGAACTAAAAAAAGCTTATCGTAAGCTTGCTAAGAAGTATCATCCTGATGCAAATCCAGATAATAAAGCAGAAGCTGAAAAAAAATTCAAAGAAGTCAATGAAGCTTATGAAACTTTATCAGATTCACAAAAAAGAAAAATGTATGATCAATTTGGACCAGATGGACCACAAGGATTTGGCGGAGGTGCTGGCGGACCATTTGGAGGTCAAGGAGGATACTATTCTTATACCGGTTCTGGATTTGATGGTTTTGGAGACTTTGGCGATTTAGGTGACATTTTTTCTTCTATTTTTGGAGGGGGTTTTGGAGGAAGAAATTCCTCTTCTAAACAAAGAGGACCACGTAAAGGGGCTGACTTAAATGTTCGAATGGAAATTACATTTGAACAGGCTTTTTCAGGAGTAGAAAAAGAAATTGTCATAACAAGAGATGAGGAATGTCATACTTGTCATGGAAGTGGAGCAAAACCAGGAACTTCTCCTATAAAATGTCCTACTTGTCATGGTACAGGTCAAGTAACACAGGTACAAAATACAATACTTCGGTCAAATGCAAACAAGTAGAACTTGTAGTAGCTGTCATGGAACGGGAGAAGTTATAAATGATCCTTGTACAACATGCCAAGGAAAAGGAAAGATTCGTAAACAGCCAAAAATAAAAGTAAAAATACCAGCTGGTATTGATGATAATCAAACTGTTGTGCTAAGAGGAGAAGGAGAACCAGGAGAAAAAGGTGGAACAAAAGGAGATCTTTATATTACTGTAAAAATAAAGAGACATAGTATATACACAAGAAAGGGAAATAATGTGTTATGTGAAATACCAATTACGATTACACAAGCAACACTGGGAGCTGAATTAGAAATTCCAATGGTAGATGGAACGAAAGAAATCTATAAAATACCAGATGGAACACAAACAGGAACGAAATTTACGATTAGAAATAAAGGATTTAAATCTATTAATTCAAATAGTACAGGAGATTTTATTTTTACGGTAACCGTACAAACACCAAAACGTTTAACAAAAGAGCAACGTGAACTATTAGTACAACTTGCTAAAACAATGAATGAACAACCACCAGTAAAAAAACGTGGATTGTTTGGGTAAAATTTAAAAAAGTATTTACAAATGAAAATTTGAAGAATATAAACATAAAGAAAACAGAAAATAGTATTTCTGATTCTCCATGGGGAGCTCCTAATGCCTGTCTCTTATACACATCTCCGAGCCCACGAGA
>USQP01000055.1 GCA_900556945.1 uncultured Clostridium sp. | reverse complement strand
ATCTACACTTCTAGCTTCGTCGGCAGCGTCAGATGTGTATAAGAGACAGGATATTGCCAATAACGTTTTTAGGCTTCATGTAATAGCAAATAGTGATAGTGAAGAAGACCAAAATTTAAAATATAAAGTAAGAAACAATTTACTTTCTTATATGAATGAAATCTGTAAAAATTGTGAAACAAAACAAGAGGCCATTTCTCTTGTAGAAGAAAATAAAGAAAAGTTTAAACAAATTGCTTCTGACACAATAAGAACGGAAGGATTTTCTTATGATGTAAATATTAATGTAGGAAACTTTGAATTCCCGACAAAAGATTATGGCGATATCTCATTACCTGCAGGTTTTTATGATGCTCTAAGAGTTGAAATAGGAGAAGCAAAAGGTCAAAATTGGTGGTGTGTCATGTTTCCTCCTTTGTGCTTTGTTGACGTTACTTCTGGAGTTGTCCCAGAAGAATCAAAGGAATTATTAGAAAATAATTTGTCAGAAGAAGAATTTGCTTTAGTCTCTGATTCTTCTGATTCTGAAATACAATTTAAGTTTAAGCTATTAGAATTTTTTAATCAAAATGGATTAATTACTGCAAAAAAATAGTTGCATTTACTTAAACTTTATGTTATATTGAATGGGTAATAGGGTGTTATGATATACACTCTATTTTTATTTGATTATAAGAAATCTTTTTTTAAATATAAATGGGGGTAATATAATTGGAAAAATTAGTAGTTACAGGGCCTACTCCTTTAAAGGGTGAAGTAATAATAAGTGGAGCAAAGAATGCAGCAGTAGCAATTTTACCAGCAACTCTTTTAATCGATGGTGTTTGTACCATCGAAAATTTACCGAATATAAGTGATATTAAAATATCTTGTGAAATATTAGAAAAATTAGGTGCCAAAATAACATGGAATACAAAAAATAGTATTACAATTGATACAGCCCATATTTCAACAACAAAGGCGCCTTTGGATTTAACAAGTAAATTTCGAGCATCTTACTATATTATAGGTGCAATGCTTGGTAGAATGGGTGAAATTGAAGTTGGTATGCCTGGTGGATGTAAATTAGGTGCTAGGCCAATCGATCAGCATATTAAAGGATTTGAATCACTAGGAGCAAATGTAACCGTAGAAAAAGGTACTATTTATGCAAAAGCAAAAAGGCTGAAAGGTTCTCCTATTTATATGGATATTGTTTCTGTTGGAGCAACTATCAATGTTATGCTAGCAAGTGTACTTGCCAAAGGAACAACCATCATAGACAATGCTGCAAAAGAACCACATATTGTTGATGTTGCAAACTTTTTAAATACAATGGGAGCAGATATTAGAGGGGCTGGAACAGATGTTATAAAAATAAACGGAGTAGAAAAGCTACATGGCAATGCTACTTATTCTGTTGTTCCCGATCAAATAGAAGCTGGTACATTTATGCTAGCAGCCGTAGCCACAAAAGGAGACTTAACTTTAAAAAATTGCATCACAAAGCACTTAGAGTCAATTACTGCTAAAATAATTGAAGTTGGTGGGAACGTAGAAGACTTTGGCGATAGTATTAGAGTTTGGTGTAGCAAAAGGCCAAACAAAGCAATTATTAAAACATTACCTTATCCAGGCTTTCCTACCGATTTACAACCTCAAATGGGAGTTGTCCTATCTTTAGCAAATGGAACAAGTACGATAAATGAAAGTATATGGGAATCTAGATTTCAATATACAGCTGAATTAAACAAAATGGGGGCAAAAATAACCGCTCAAGGAAAAAGCGCCTTTTTTGAAGGAGTAAAAAAACTATCTGGTGCACCAGTATACTCTACTGATTTAAGAGCAGGAGCTGCTTTGGTTATAGCAGGAACGGCAGCAGAAGGAAAAACTGAAATTTTCAACTTAGAACATATCGATAGAGGATATGAAAATATAGAAGAAAAATTTAGAAAAATTGGTGCTAAAATAGAAAGAGTATCCTATTAGTGTCCAATTGGGGACGTTTCCTTTTGGACATGTATGAATAACGAAAGAAAGAAGAAGAATTATGCTAAATTTTTGTAGTTTATATAGTGGAAGTAGTGGAAATAGTCTTTTTATAGAAACAGACCATACCAAATTATTAGTAGATGCTGGTGTTAGTTGCAAAAAAATAGAAACGGCATTAAATGATATTTCAGTCAATCCAGCTTCTATTGATGGTATCTTAGTAACACATGAACATATTGATCATGTTCAGAGTTTAGGAACACTCTCTAAAAAATTTGATTTACCCGTATTTGTAAATCAAGAAACACTAGATGCTATGCCAAAACAAAGAGACAAGATTGATGCTAAAAATATCAAAACTTTTAAGGTAAACGATAAATTCGAAATTGGAGATTTAAAAATACATCCCTTTTCCACTCCACATGATGCAGTAAATCCTTGCGGATTTAATATTTTTAAAGATGATAAAAAGATAAGTATAGCAACTGATATTGGCCATATGACAAAAGATATATTAAAAAATTTAGAAGAAAGTCTGTTTATTATGATAGAAGCTAACTATGATCCAGAAGTTCTTCGCTGTTCTTCTTATCCATTTACTTTAAAATCTAGAATTGCTGGTCCTACTCGGTCATTTACCAAACGAAATCGCTGGGAAAACGATTTCTTATCTTTTAAAATCAGGTCTAAAAAATGCTATGCTTGGCCATTTAAGTAAAGAAAGTAATTTTCCAGAATTAGCTTATCAGACTGTATTAGATGAATTAATTACAAATAATTATGATGAAAATAGTTTGTCCCTTAGTGTTGCATCAAGGAATTTACATAGTGAAATAATAGAATTATAATTCTCAATTTAGTTTATCGCAAATTGAGTTTTTAAGAAGGAGAGCACATGTTAAACATTAATATTATTTGTGTAGGAAAAATAAAAGAGATCTATTTAAAAGATGCTTTAGAGGAATATAAAAAAAGATTATCTCGATATTGTAAATTAAACATGATAGAATTACCAGATGAAAAAATTCCAGACAAGTTGAATTCTAGTTTAGAGAATGAAATAAAATCGAAGGAATGTATGAATATCATGAATCACATAAAAAAAGATTCCTATGTAATCGCTTTAGATTTAAAAGGTAAACAATTTACCTCGGAAGAATTTTCGAAAAAAATTGAAAATTTGTCTATGGAAACCAGTAGTTTAACATTTATTATTGGTGGTTCTTTAGGATTAACGCAAGAGCTATTAGATACCTGTAAATTAAAAATTTGCTTTTCAAAAATGACTTTTCCTCATCAATTAATTCGTGTTTTTCTATTTGAGCAAATATTTAGAGCATTTAAGATACAAAACGGGGAAACCTACCATAGATAAAAACTTATATTTCATATAAATTTTATTAGCTTTTTTCTATTACAGATAAAAGCTTTTTTGATAGTTTTTTTACAATCACTTTTCTAACAATAAAAAAAATTGTAAGAAACAATATAATTTTAGTCATCATTAACTCGTCCTTCTTTGAAAAAATTTTATTTATTATATGTCGATGTCTTTATTTTGTCAACAAAAACTTTATGACAAAATTCGACAAACGACTACACTTGTAAGTATTCCTACTATATCTGCAGCTAAAGCCGCTACTAATATAAATCTTGTCTTTTTTATTTTTACACAACTTGTATAAATTGCAATTGTATATAATGTTGTTTCTGTCGATCCCATAATAGTAGATGCCATCATTCCAATCTTACTATCCACACCACAATTTTTCATAATATCAGTTGCTATTGCAATTGAGCTACTTCCTGATATAGGTCTTAACATTGCTAATGGCATTAATTCACTAGGAAAATGGATGACACTTAAAATAGGATTAACAAGATTGATTATCAAATCTAATACGCCAGAATTTCTCAAAGCCCCAATTGCAACAAAAAGACCAATTAAAGTTGGAAAAATGCTAACCGTTGTTTCTATTCCTTCTTTTGCTCCCTCTAAAAAGGTATCAAATACTTTATTTTTTTCTTTTAATCCATAAATTATAATAATTAAAATAATCAATGGCATCGCTAAATTAGAAACAAAATTAATAATTTTCATTATTGCTTCTCCTTTTGACTCATTTTTATTAAAATTTTGGCAATCGTTACTCCGTGTAATTGCAGCAGCAATTGTTGCAATCCAAACAGGAAATACAATTGAAGTAGGATTACTAGAACCTAAAGAATTTCGAATAGCGATAACTGTCGTTGGTATAATTTGAATCGAAGCTGTATTTAAAACAATAAACATCATCATTGAATTTGTTAAAGTATCTTTCTTCTTATTTTCTTTTTGCATGGATTTCATTGCTTTTAATCCCAATGGTGTAGCAGCATTTCCCAGCCCCAAAATATTGGCTATCATATTCATAGATATCTCTTTTTGTATGTTAGAATTGTTTTTTAATTCTGGGAATAAGAATTTGATTATTGGTTTTAAAAATTTTGTTAATTTCTCTATCACACTTGTATGACTAGCTATCTGCATGATTCCATTCCAAAGGCAAATGGTCCCAAGCAAATTTAAAGTTAGATGAATCGCATCATTTGTGCTCTCAAAAATGGAAGAATTCAATTTTTCTAAATTTCCTGAAAAAATTGCAAAAGAAAATGATATTATTATAAAAATTGGCCAAACTATATTTAACATACTTTATCACCAGAATAATTTTATTCGAAAGTTAAATTTTTATTACAATATAATTGACCTGTCCTTTTATTTATGATATATTATGGATATATAAGGATTGTAAAAATATAACTTTTAAGGAGGATTTGTTATGAAATCAACAGGAATTATTAGAAGAATGGATGAATTAGGAAGAGTTGTTATTCCCATTGAAATAAGAAATCAATTTAATATTGTCGAAAAAGATCCGATTGAAATTTATGTAGATGGTTCTTCTATTGTATTAAAAAAATTTGAACCAAACTGTATTTTTTGTGGTAATACCAAAAATTTGTTAACATATAATGATAAATTAATATGCGAAAGTTGTTCGAAAAAAATTGGAGACCTAAAACAAGATAAGTAGATATGATTTAAAAAAACTATAGTAAACTATAGTTTTTTATTTTCTTATATAAAATATTGATATATTTCATTTTTATTAACATTTCTATCTTTTGCTATTTTCTTTATAATTTCTTTTTTGTTCCATCCCTGCTTTTTATAAAAATCATAATGTTCCTCTAAGCTTAAATCATTTAATTTATTTTCTTCCTTTTTCTTCCTTCCTTCTATGATTAATACGATTTCTCCCTTTAAATCTTCGCTTTTTTCTATTAATTCACCAACTGTTCCTCTTATATATTCTTCATGTATTTTTGTTAATTCCCTTGCTAAAACCATTTTTCTATTTTCCACTATATCACTTAAATCTTTTAGCGTATTTTTTAACTTATGTGGTGCTTCATATAAAATAATTGTTTGATTTGAATTTCTAATCTCTTCTAATTTTTCTCTTCTTGTTTTCTTATTTAAAGGTAAAAAACCTAAAAAATAGAACTCTTTTGTACTAACCCCTGAAGCAATTAAAGCATTTATCATAGCACATGCTCCTGGTATCGGTATTATTTTTATGTTTTTTTCAATACATTGTTTTATTATTTCTTCACCAGGATCGCAAATACCAGGAGTCCCTGCATCAGATACTAAGGCAATTTGTTTTCCCGCTTCTAATTCTTTTATTAAAATATCTTTTCTTTCTCCCTCATTATGTCTATGATAACTAATCATAGGTTTCGATATTTCCAAATGATTTAAAAGTTTTAAAGTATGTCTTGTGTCTTCTGCTGCTATTAAATCCACTTCTTTTAAAATTCTAATCGCTCTTAAAGTAATATCTTCTAAATTTCCAATTGGAGTTGCTACTATATATAAATTCCTGTCTCTTATACACATCTGACGCTGCCGACGAAGCTAGAAGTG
>USQP01000054.1 GCA_900556945.1 uncultured Clostridium sp. | reverse complement strand
TACGCGTCTCGTGGGCTCGGAGATGTGTATAAGAGACAGGTCTAAAGTATAGATAAGCTATTTTGAGAGGTGCAAAAATGAATAAAAATAAAGCAAAAGAAAGAATGGAAGAATTAAGAAAATTAGTAGAATATCATGCTAAAAAATATTATGATGAGGATCAACCAGAAATTTCTGATTTTGAATATGATATGCTAATGGTAGAATTACGTAATTTAGAAAAAGAATTTCCGGAATTTAGATCGGAAGAATCTTTAACTCAGAAAGTTGGAGGACATGTTAAAGATGGTTTTGAAAAAGTGACACATGAAGTTCCACTTCAAAGTTTGCAAGATGTATTCAGTATGGAAGAAGTTGAAGATTATATCAAAAAAATTGATGAAAAAGCAGAAAAAAACAAGATTGAAAACAGGACTTATGTGGTGGAAACCAAAATAGATGGACTATCGGCAGCTTTGGAATATAGAAAAGGAAAATTTGTAAAAGGAGCAACCAGAGGGAATGGATTAATAGGAGAAAATGTTACAGAAAACTTAAAAACAGTAAAAACCATACCTATGGAGCTGACTGAAAAAATAGATATCATTGTTCGCGGAGAAGTTTTTATAAGTAAACAGGACTTTGAAAAGATGAATCAAGAAAGGGAAGAAGAAAATCAAGAGTTATTTGCCAATGCTAGAAATGCAGCAGCAGGTTCTTTAAGACAATTAGACAGTAAGATAACTGCGCGAAGACCTTTAGATATATACATTTTTAATGTACAAAAAATAGAAGGAAAAAGTTTCAATTCTCATTTTGAAGAGTTGGAATATTTAGATAAATTAGGATTTAACGTAAATCCAGTTCGTATTCCGTGTAAGAATATGAAGGAAATAGAAAAGGCAATTCAAAACATAGGAGAAAATAGAGGAACGTTAACATTTGGAATTGATGGAGCAGTTGTAAAAGTTGATGATTTAAAATTTAGAGAAATATTAGGAACGACAGCTAAAACGCCAAGATGGGCAGTAGCTTATAAATATCCACCGGAAAAAAAGGAAACGGTTTTAAAAGAAATTGTATGTCAAGTGGGAAGAACAGGAGTGATAACTCCAATGGCAATACTAGAACCTGTCAAAGTTGCTGGTTCAACTATATCCAAAACAACACTTCACAATGAAGATTTTATTAAGCAAAAAGGTTTAAAAATAGGCGATACAGTAGTCATTCAAAAAGCAGGAGATGTTATCCCTGAGATTGTGGAAGTAAAGAAAAATAAAAGAACTGGGAAAGAAACAGATTTCGAGATGCCAAAAGTATGTCCTGTATGTGGGGCTGAAACGGTTAGAGAAGAAGGAGAAGCAGCTGTAAGGTGTACAGGAATTGAATGCCCGGCAAAATTATATAGAAATTTAGTTCATTTCGTATCAAGAGAAGCAATGGATATTGATGGGCTAGGAGAAAATATCATCGGACAATTATTGGAGAGAAATTTAATTTGTAATATTGCTGATATATATACTTTGAAATTTGAAGATATAGCATCTCTAAAGAAAAATGGAAAGAAATTTGCACAAAATTTAATAGATAGTATTAGTAAAAGTAAAGAAAATGACTTATATAGACTTATAACAGCTTTAGGAATTAGACATGTCGGAATAAAGGCAGCTAAAATATTGGCTAGAAAATATGAAAATATAGATAACTTAATGAAAGCAACTTCAGAGGAACTAAGTGCAATCAACGATATTGGACCTATTATGGCTGATAGTATTAGAGAATTCTTTTTACAAGATCAAACCATAGATTTAATAAAAAAACTAAAACAATCAGGAGTGAATACAAAGAGATTAGAAGAAAAAAATGATGATAATCGTTTGGAAGGAAAAACGTTTGTATTAACAGGAGGATTGGAAAAATATACAAGAGCAGAAGCTACCGAAATGATAGAAAAATTAGGGGGAAAAGTATCCAGTGCTGTATCTAAGAAAACAGATTATGTATTAGCTGGAGAGGATGCAGGAAATAAACTAGTAAAAGCACAAAACTTAGGTATTTCAGTTATAACAGAAACCGAATTCGAAGAAATGGTGCATTAAAGTGAGACATTAGGGGACAGTGCTTAAATGTCTCATTTAAATGTAGAAAAAAGTCGTTTTCGACAAAAAAAGACAAAATATATGAGACATTTAAGCACTGTCCCCTAATGTCTCACTGATATAGGAGGAATTATGGAAGATTATACGTTTGAAAAGATGTGGGTTGATTTGAAAAATGGCTATCAAATTTATTATACTTATGTAGGAAATCGATATATGTTATTTAAAACTGCAGAGAATTGTTATACTCAAAAGTTATTATCAGACAATAAAAGAAATCCGCAACCTAAAATGCTAATGTTAACATTGAAACGAGTACGAGAGATGTTTCCGCATATGGAAGATATTGAATATAAAATTGACGGGACGAATGAATAAAAGTTATATTGGATAGGAGAAAATAATCAATCATATAAAATATAAAAAGTTATAGATTATTATAAAGGAGAATAAAATGGCAACAATTATTGATGGAAAAACTCTGGCGAAGAAAATAAGAGAAAATTTAAAAATAGAGTGTGATGAATTAAAGAAAAAAGGAATTATACCAACGCTAGCAGTTATTATGGTTGGAAATAATCCTGCTTCAAAAGTTTATGTAAGAAATAAAAGTAAAGCATGTGATGAAGTTGGAATTGAATATAAAGAATATCTTTTAGGAGAAAATACAACACAAGAAGAATTGTTAAGTTTGATAGAAAATCTAAATCATAACAAAGAAGTTAATGGAATTTTGTTACAGAGCCCTGTACCATCACATTTAAATATTAACGAAGCCTTTCAAGCAATAGCATATTTAAAAGACGTAGATGGATTTACTCCATCTAGTGTGGGAAAACTTTGTATAGGAGAAGATACATTTATATCCTGTACCCCATATGGAGTTATGAAAATGTTTGAAGAATATAAAATCAATTTAACTGGTAAAGATGTAGTAATACTAGGAAGAAGCAATATTGTAGGGAAACCTTTAATACAATGTTGTTTACAAAAAAATGCGACAGTTACAGTATGTCATTCGAAAACAAAAGATTTAAAAGAATATACCAAAAGAGCAGATATTATTATTGCAGCTATTGGGCAATCTAAATTTGTAACAGCAGATATGGTAAAAGAGGGCGTAGTTATCATAGATGTTGGAATTAATCGAGGAGAAGATGGAAAGCTAAATGGAGATGTCGATTTTGAAAATGTAAAGAAAAAAGCAAGTTATATAACGCCAGTACCAGGCGGAGTTGGCCCAATGACAATAGCAATGCTTATGAACAATGTTATAAAAGCAACAAAGGAACAACATAAATAGATGAATGCCATTACACTTTAAGTTTAGTGTAGTGGATTTTTTAACAAATTTAATGGAAATTATTTACAAAAGTAATTTAAAATGATAGGATAATAATGATTTTAATCAATTAAATTTTATCTTTAGACATTTCTGTCTATAAATTTCAAACAAATTCAATAAAATAGGTAACTGGAAGTATGATTTTAGGAAAATCAAGAATTTCTTTATTTTACAAATTAAAAAACAGTATGCTAGTAAAGAGATAGAGGAGGATAGATTGGAGAAACTAGAAAATAAAAAATATTGGATATGGTTATCATTAATCAAAAATTTAGGAAGTAGAAGAAAACAAAAATTATTGGAAATATATAAAACACCAGATAAAATCTATAAATTAGAAAAGAAAGAGCTATTAAGAATCAAGGGAATAGGAGAAAGTTTAGTTAATTCTATATTAGATAAAAACATAAGAAAGAACTTAGAAAATTATGTTATATATATGAAAAGAAATAATATAGATATTATTTCAATAGAAGATGAAGAATATCCCAATCTTTTAAAACAAATATATGATCCACCAATTAGCCTCTATATAAAAGGAAATAAAGATATTCTAAATGATTCTTCTATAGCAATAGTAGGATGTAGAGAGGCTTCTGATTATGGCAAAAAAGTAGCTAAATATTTTGCTTATAATTTAGCAAATCAAAATATCAATATTATTAGTGGATTAGCAAAAGGAGTGGATAGTTATGCACATATTGGGGTGTTATCCACATGTGGAAGAACAATTGCCGTTGTCGGAAATGGATTAGATACTGTGTATCCAGCAGAGAATAAGTATTTATTTAAGAAAATATTAGAAAATAGAGGAGCCATTATTTCTGAATATCCTCCAGGAATAAAAGCGGAAAAAATGAATTTCCCTGCACGAAATAGAATAATTAGTGGAATGAGTAAGGGAGTTATCGTAATTGAAGCAAAAGAAAAAAGTGGTACTTTGATAACAGTTGATTTTGCTTTAGAACAAGGAAGAGATGTATATGTTGTACCTGGTAATATTAATTCTATCAATTCAGTGGGAACGAATGAATTGATAAAACAAGGAGCAAAAATGGTCACTACTTATAAAGAAATTAAAATTTAAAAAAGGGAAATGTATAATTTTATCTTTTTTATTTAATCAAGCCTAAAAAAATGAAAAAATGTATTGACAATTAAAAAAAAATAAGTTATACTTTTACTTGTGCTAAACATAAAGAGCACATGCTCCCTTAGCTCAGTTGGTCAGAGCAACCGGCTCATAACCGGTGGGTCCAAGGTTCGAATCCTTGAGGGAGCACCATTTAAATTTTATATTTGGGTAGGTGGCCGAGTGGCTAAAGGCGGCAGACTGTAAATCTGTTCTCATTTGAGTACGAAGGTTCGAATCCTTCCCTGCCCACCAAAATGAGCCATTGTCGAAATAAAAAACTCACTCATACACCATATTACGGTGAATGGGTGAGTTTTTTTGTAAGATTAGAATGGATTCTAATCTTACAAAAAAATCTCTTAGGACCTTGTAATATTAGGAAAATCTGTTATAATATAATATGTTAATTAAAAAAGTACAATACAATCTTAGCTATAGACAACATAGCTTAGCAGATGAAAAATATTCATTAGGATGTTGAAAGGAGAAAACATGGGATTTTTTGATAAATTGAAACAAGGAATGAACAAAACAAAAAGTTCGTTTGATGAAAAAATAAATAACGTTTTTAAAAGTTTCAAAAAAGTGGATGAAGATTTTTTAGATGAACTGGAAGAAATATTAATTATGTCTGATATAGGAATGGATACATCAGTAAAAATAATAAACAATTTAAGAAATAGAATAAAGAAAGAGAAGTTACAAGATGAAGAAGATGTAAAAGAAGCTTTAAGAGAAGAAATGAAAGAAATATTAGAGATTACCGATATAAGTTTACACTTAAATACAAAACCTTCTGTGATTTTAGTAGTAGGAGTCAATGGAGTAGGAAAAACGACCTCTATTGGGAAAATTGCAAATCGCTTAGCGAAGGATGGAAAAAAAGTTGTTGTAGCAGCAGCAGATACTTTTCGAGCAGCGGCAGTAGAACAATTAGAAATTTGGGCTAATCGAGCAGGGGCAGATATCGTGAAAAGGGAAGAAGGAGTGGATCCTGCATCTGTAGTATATGATGCGATTAGAATGACAAGAGAAAAAAATGCGGACGTTTTAATTGTAGATACAGCAGGAAGATTGCATAATAAAAAGTATTTGATGGATGAGTTAAACAAAATACAAAAAGTAATTAATAAAGAAATGCAAGAAGCGGATAAAGAAGTTTTGCTTGTCATTGATGGAACAACCGGTCAAAATGCTATCTCACAAGTAAAAGCATTTAAAGAAGAAGCAGATATAACAGGTTTAGTTATTACCAAATTGGATGGGACAGCTAAAGGTGGAGTAGCAATAGGAATTGTAGAAGAAAATAAAATCCCTATAAAGTTTATCGGAGTAGGAGAGCAAATTGATGATATGGAAATATTTAATTCAGAAGACTTTGTAAAAGCAATTATTTAACAATTAAAAAGTTAGTTATTAAATAGAGGAGGTAGACTGTCTCTTATACACATCTCCGAGCCCAC
>USQP01000053.1 GCA_900556945.1 uncultured Clostridium sp. | reverse complement strand
TTACTACGCGTCTCGTGGGCTCGGAGATGTGTATAAGAGACAGATATATGTCTTAAGTAAAAAAGAAGGAGTGAAGAAAGATGAGCGAACATCCAATAGAGGGGCTTATGACTACAGCTATGAATAGTATACAAGATATGATAGACGTTAATACTATCATAGGTGAACCAATTGAAACTTCTAATAATATTGTAATTATACCAATATCTAAAGTTTCTTTTGGTTTTGCAGCAGGAGGAAGTGAATTTAAGGGAGAGACGGTTGATGAATATACCAAAAGAGATAAGGAAGAGGCAATTCAATATCGATTACCATTTGGAGGAGGATCTGGTGCAGGAGTTACGATTAATCCAATTGCATTTTTAGTGATTCAATCCAATAATGTAAAATTAATGCCAGTCAATCACACTTCGTCACTTGATAAATTATTAGATTATATGCCAGATTTGATAGAGAAAACAAATAATATGATGAATCGATGTATGCAAAACAAAAAAGAAGAAACACAAAAAATATTGAAAGAAATGCAGAAAAAACATGATAAAAATATGAAAAAGCAACAAGATGATAAAAAGGAAATAGAGAAAAAAATAGAGGAAAGTGCTAAGAAGATAACAGAAAACAAGAATCAAACAGAAACAGATGTTGATTATGAGTTTGAATATGATGGAACGTTAGAAGATGAATAAAATTAAAAATTTAGATGCCGAATTTTGTAGCGGAAATGCTTACAAAGTTCGGCATTTTATAATTTTAGGCATTTCTTCTAAACAAAAAAATCACATAAATTTCACCAAATATTCACAAATAAAAAAACTAGTGATATAATGAACCAAGAAGAAGGAATCGAAGAGCTAAGGAAAGGACGGGATTAAGGATGGAGAATAAGAAAAAAGAAAAAATTTCAAAAAGAAAAAGTACAAAAATTGCATTTTTTATATTAGTTTTAATTATGATAGCAATAGGAACATCATCAGGAGTATTTTTTTATTTAAAAAACAGAGACAGTAAAGATACTCAAAAAAATGCTGCAATATATTATGCTATTTTTGATGATGGAACATATTATATTCCGAAAGCTGAACCCAATATTAAATTTGCAATTGATAGTGACGACGTAAATTCATATAAACTTATCAATTCCAATCATGAAACAGTTGAAAGCAAGATTGTAGAATACAATGGAAAGAAATATATACAAGCAAATAAAAAATACATAGAAGGTGAAACGTATCAATTAGAATTAGATACTGCTAATTTTACAGATGATATTTTAAAAGAAACAAAAAAAGTTGAATTTAAAATTAAAGAGAACCAAAAAGCAGAATATAAAATATCAGATAATGTAGTTACTGTTGATAAGAAAAAGATTCAGATAGAAGATGAAACAAAGTTAAAAATACAAAATGAAAACTTAAAAGAAGAGCAAATAATTTTAGTTGAAGATGACGGGAATATTAATCATGCATATAAAATATCCAACATAGATGGAGAAACAGCAACAGTAGTTAAGCCAGAAGTATCCGAAATATATGATAGTGCGGACTTATATAAAGAAGGGCAAATTAATTTTAATGATTTAAAAATAAACGAAAATGCAGAATTAGAAATTGAAAAAAGCATAAAAGAATCAGCACTTTATAAATTTCTAACGACAGAAGTATATGCAGCAGCTGAAGCTCCAAAAATATCCATGGTAACAGATGGAGAAGAAATAGGAATTGAAATTGAATTAAAGTTTCAGGCAGATGGTGAGAAAAAACTAGGGCTGGATTCCCTAAAGCAACACGACTTAGTCATAAAATTATCCTATAAAATTTCAACAGATTATATGGTAGATGTAAAAAAAGACTTTTCTATAAATTATGATATGGCTGTAAAAACTACTGCTGGAATTGAAGTGGAATTAAAATCTGGAAATGAATATTTAAAGGGAATATCCAATATTAGTGATGAAGAATATAGCAAATCGGTTCAAGAAATTGTACAAAAATTGCAAAAAGAAGTACCAGATGTTTCAGAAAATTCCATTGATATTGGGGCAATTGAAGTACCAACAGGTATTCCGGGAATTAATGTTTATTTTGATATATATTTTCAAACTCAATTATCACTACAAATAAATTTAAAATATGAAGGACAAATAGAAACTGTGCAACATGCAGGATTTGTTATGAACAAAAATGAAAAGAGAGCATATCAAAACACGAGCCAAACTACATCTTCACATGAATTTTCAGTTGTCGGTAAAGCCGAAATAAAAGTAGGAATTGGTATGGGTGGAGGAATCAGCATCATAAATAAAGATTTAGCACATGCGGGAGTAGGATTAGAATTTGGTGCATATAATGAATATTTTGCAACAGCTGAATTTGAATATACGAAAGAAACAAATGATATTGATTCAGGAATATCTGCGAAAATTGAATTAGGAATTTATTTGAAAGTTAAATTAGATTGTTCCGTTGATGTTCTGTTTTTTAAAGCAGAATACAAAGTAGATTTAAAAGAATTAAAATATCCAGTATTAAAACTTGAAACAGAAGTTAATTGGACAGATAATGAAGAAGAGCAAAATGAAACGAATAGTCAAGCTAATACCACAAAAGATTCAGGAAATGTGAGTGTTTCAGCTAATGTAGGAACAGAAAATGGGGTAGTAGGAAGTCTTTCTATTGATACCAATTCAGAAGTAATCCGAGCCTATAAAAAATACATTTTAGAACAAAAATATTTGAATGATTATAAAGAATATTTTCAGGGGCTAGGTAGTAATACGAATACTATTCAAGATGTAGGCTATTGCGTTTTTGATATTAATCAAGATGGAACACCTGAATTAATCATAGATTGCGTAGATAATGACTTTGATAAAGCATGGAAAATAAATGCAATTTATACTTATAATGAATTTAGCAAATCTGTTATTAAAGTAGAACTGATCTATAATTATGGAGGGATTCGCTATGAAAAAAATGAAAAAGAAATTGTATATAGTGAATTAAGACCAAATTCTGTTACAGCAAGCTATGGATTTTATAAATTAAATCATAATGATTTAGTATTATCAAAATCTGTAGGACATGATAGAGGCTCTTATAATATTTATGACGGGACATATGAATATGACAATCATATGGTTTGGAATGCAAATGGACAAAAAATAGATATAACAGAAGAACAAGAAAGAGCGTATTTTAATAATGTTATTAACTTTTCTTACCAAGATATAACAAAGGTAAAATAAAAAAGGAGGTGATTTTAGAATGAGTGAAAATGGGAAAAAGAAAGCGAAAGGAAAAATTACAATCATTTGTATTCTAGTTTTATTCGTTATTGCTATAGCAGCAGTAGGAGGATATTTTGCCTATCAATATATAGAGGAAAAGAAACCAATTGAACAAGAATGGGCAGATACCTATTACAATTTTATAAAAGGTTCAGATGAAGAAAATTCAAGTGACACTAAAATAAAAAACAATTCAAAAATAGGTTTTATCGATGTAGCAAAGATAGAAAATCCAGTTATGATAGTAGAATATAAAAAAGAAGAAAAAACATATACTGATATCTATTATATAAATGACGGGAAAGTAAATAATGTAATAAATTTAGATGCAGACAATGTAGAATTATTATATGATATTAGTACGAAACAATATGATTGGTATACTCATATAGAAACAGAGACAAATGATACCTACAAGAAAATTTCAACACAAATTTCAGGAGAAAATACAGAAACATCAACGGAAGATAAAGCAATGGAAGAAAATACAGAATATACCTTTACAAAAGGAGAAGAAATTTCAGTAGAGACAGTAGATGGAAATAAAATAGCAATACCAAAATTTGATACCCTATTTGTTGAAACAGAAGTTGAAGTAGGCAAAGTTGATTATCATGTAGATATGAAAGACAAAGAGTTAAAAACAGCAATTATAGAAGGAGTAGATAAATACAAAACAGAAGAAGAAATGATAACAGAAGAAGTAAAAAATGAAGTTATCAATAAAGAAAACGAAGTAAAAGAAAAACAAGAAGAAATGAAAAAAGCTGAAGAAGAAAAAGCGAAAAGGGAAGCAGAAGAAAAAGCAAGAGCTGAAGAGGAAGCAAGAAAAAAAGCAGAGGAAGAAGCAGCAAAAGGCTTACAGGCAGGAAACTATACATTAAAATATGGTACTTATAAAGGAACAGAATCACAATATGATGTAGGAGGTATGCTAACTGCTGAGATTACAATTACATTAAAACAAGATGGAACTTATACTTTAAAATCATCTAATACATCTTTGGTATCAAATTCAAGTGGAACTTATAATGTAGAAAAAAATATTTATCCGGGAATTTCAGGAACACATATTCTAAAATTAAGTTCAGGCAATTTTTACGCTATAACTGCTAATAATACTTTGCAAGTACCAGCAGGTTCTGGAGCTACATTTACTTATCAAGGAAATTAATAAAAGAAAGGGGAGATAAAATTGGAAGAAGAAAAAAAGGAAGAATTAAAGGATGACAAAAAAGTAGAGGAAGTTAAACAAGAAAAGCAGGAGGAAAAAGAAGAAAAAACAGTAGAAGAAAAGACAAAGGAAAAGCCAGAAGAAAAAATGGAAAAAGAAGATGAAAAAGTAAAGGAAGATAAAAAACAAGAAAAAGTAGAGACAAAGGAAAAAAAGAAAGGGAGTAAAAAAACAAAAATAGTAATAGCAATGATAGCTATTTTAGTGATTATAGCATCAGCAGTCGGGGGATATTTTGCCTATCAATATATAGAGGAAAAGAAACCAATTGAACAAGAATGGGCAGATACCTATTACAATTTTATAAAAGGTTCAGATGAAGAAAATTCAAGTGACACTAAAATAAAAAACAATTCAAAAATAGGTTTTATCGATGTAGCAAAGATAGAAAATCCAGTTATGATAGTAGAATATAAAAAAGAAGAAAAAACATATACTGATATCTATTATATAAATGACGGGAAAGTAAATAATGTAATAAATTTAGATGCAGACAATGTAGAATTATTATATGATATTAGTACGAAACAATATGATTGGTATACTCATATAGAAACAGAGACAAATGATACCTACAAGAAAATTTCAACACAAATTTCAGGAGAAAATACAGAAACATCAACGGAAGATAAAGCAATGGAAGAAAATACAGAATATACCTTTACAAAAGGAGAAGAAATTTCAGTAGAGACAGTAGATGGAAATAAAATAGCAATACCAAAATTTGATACCCTATTTGTTGAAACAGAAGTTGAAGTAGGCAAAGTTGATTATCATGTAGATATGAAAGACAAAGAGTTAAAAACAGCAATTATAGAAGGAGTAGATAAATACAAAACAGAAGAAGAAATGATAACAGAACAAGTAAAAACAGAAGTTACGCAAAAAGTAACAGAAGTAGAAAACAAACAACAAGAAATGGAAATAGCAAAAGAAGAAAAAGCGAAAAAAGAAGAAGAGGAAATGAAAATAACAGCTGAAAATATACAAACAAAAATAGGAGAACATTTGAAATGGACAGCTCTTGCTTACTTAGGATCAGATTATGGACTACCAACTGTATATAAAGTGAATGATGTAAGTGGAACTGTTTCAATTCCAGGAGTAGATAATAGTTACATGATGACATATGAAATTGTTGGATTAAAAAGTATACAAAGCTTAAAAAATCAAATAGCAACATATATTTCATCAAGTGCGATTTCTAAACTTAATCAAAGTATGTGGGGAAGTTACACAGAAGGATTAAAAGAATATAACGGAAAAGTATATTTAGTCAGAGGTGGCATCGGAGACGGACCTAGTATTGACATAAAAAAAGCGAAAGTACTAAGTTCTGAAGGTGAAATTTCAAAAGTACAATTAACAGATATTAATGTGTTAGGAGATGTAGTAGAAGCAACAATTACTCTTACAGTTGAATATAATAAAGAGACAGGTAAATATATGATAACAGATTGTGTGATAAAAAAGTAAATTAAAAGATTCAAATACTTTATCTTTTGTTTTTGACATAATGTACACACTGTCTCTTATACACATCTCCGAGCCCACG
>USQP01000052.1 GCA_900556945.1 uncultured Clostridium sp. | reverse complement strand
AAAGAAAACGATATCGTTTTAACGATACCGTTTTCTTTTTTATATTATAATTAAATCCATCTCACTTGTATTTGAATCATTTCCATAGGCATATATAATATATAGTACATTCTCTGTGATATAAAATTCAGTTGTATTTTCAATTTTATAAAAATCGCTTGTTGTATCTCTACTATAAATATTGTATCCTAATTGTTTTAAGTCCTCTACTTTCTTTTGTTCCATCTCTATTTCAGAATTAATTTGTTCTTGAATCTCTTGTTCTTCTAGTTGTTCAAATCTTAATAAATCACTTAGTACTACTTCTTTATTATTTCTTAAATCATAGTGATAAGTTTTTATAATAACTTTCTGAGCATCTGTTCCTTCTTTAAAGTTCGAGTGAATCATGACAGATAAGATTCCATCTTGTACGTTTGCTGTATATTCAACTGTATATATAACATTTCTATTTTCACTTTGTAATACTTTTCTTGCCATATTAGCAAATACATCTTCTATTTCTTTATTGTATCCATCTACAATTTCACTTTCTATATTAATATGTGGAATATGAATTTCTAAATCATAACTATTCACTTTGCTTTCTTTTTTCTCATATTGTGTATATACTAAATCTTTATCCGTATCAACTTTTTTACCATTATTTTGTCCTTCATTATTTTCTATGGCATTATTAAAAATTTTCAAAAAATCCGTTTTTAATTGTTCCTTTTCTTCTTCTGTCTTATTTCCAAACCTTACTTCTTGATTAATTCCAACTAATTTAGCTATATCAATTCTTGCATAAAATTGCACATAAAATGCAATCAATAAAGAAATAACGCAAAAAATAATGATTGCTCCATAAATTATAATATATTTTCTTTTTAATTTTTCTTTTTCTGGTAACGTTACGTTCATTTTTAAACCTCTTATTTTATACTCTACTGTTTTGATTATAACATTTCCACTATAATTTATCAACACTAATTTTATATGAATATTCAAGTAAATTATTGACTATTCTTATTTTTTGCGATATTATATTATAGATTTAATTTAATTAGAAATGAGGAATTTAAAGTATGTTATGTTCAGAATGTAATAAAAATCCAGCAATACTTTTTTATAAAAAAATAGAAAATGGAAAAGAGTCTATGGAAGGCTATTGTTATGAATGTGCCAAGAAAAAAGGTATCAATCCGACAGAAGTTTTAGCCAATCAAAACGACATTCTTTCAAAAGATAAAATAAATATTAATGATATGACAAAACAATTTGAAACAATCTTCAAAGATTTAGCTGAAAATATAAATTTAGAAGATATCGAGAACATGGAAGGTGCGATTACCTTTGAAAGTCAAGATGAAAATATGGATGATAATGAACCACATAAAATAGCAGGAGCTGCTATTCCATTAGGTTCTATTTTCTCTAATATGTTTCAAAATAAATCTTCTAGAGAAGAATCAGAAGAACAAGAAGAGTCAAGTAATAGTCGAAAAAAAGTAAAAGTTGAAAAAAAGAAAAATAAAAAACAAAATAAAAAGAAGAAATTTTTAGATACCTATGGCGCGAATCTAACAGATAAAGCTAAAAATAACCAATTGGATATGGTAATTGGAAGAGAAAAAGAGATTCAAAGAATTGTACAAATTTTAAATAGACGTTCTAAAAATAACCCTTGCCTAATTGGTGAACCTGGTGTTGGTAAAACAGCAATCGCTCAAGGCTTAGCCATTAGGATAGCAGCGCAAAATGTCCCTGCTAAACTTTTAAATAAGGAAGTTTACTTACTTGATATGACTGCCGTTATTGCAGGTACACAATTTAGAGGTCAATTCGAATCTAGAATGAAAGGCATTATTGATGAATGCAAAGAATATGGAAATATCATTTTAGTTATTGATGAAATTCATAACATTATAGGAGCAGGTGATGGAGAACATTCTATGAACGCTGCTAATATATTAAAACCTGCTTTATCAAATGGAGAAATCCAACTAATTGGTACAACAACTCTAAAAGAGTATAGAAAATATATTGAAAAAGATTCTGCTTTAGAAAGAAGATTTCAACAAGTTTTAGTAGAAGAACCAAACATTGATGACTCAATTGGGATTCTAGAAGGAATTAAAAAATATTATGAAGAATATCATAAAGTAAAAATATCCTCTGATATTATTCGTCAAGCTGTTGTCATGTCGGAAAAATATATTCACGATAGATTTTTACCGGATAAAGCAATTGATATTTTAGATGAAGCATGTTCTCGAATTAACTTAGAAAATAAAGATTTATATAAATTAGAAACCTTAAAACAAGAACTATTACAAGTACAAACTGAAAAAGAAGAAGTCGTAGCTGCCGATTCAACCGAAGACTATCAAAGAGCAGCTGACTTAAAAACTCGTGAATGTCAATTAATTGAAGAAATTGATAAACTAAATGAAAAAATGAAACCAAAACAATTGACCACACAAGATATTGCCAACGTAATTGAAAGCTGGACTAAAATTCCTGTAAAGAAAATAACAGAAGCTGAAACTTTAAAATTATTAAATTTAGAAACCAATCTTCATAAAAGAATTATTGGTCAAAATGAAGCTGTTAGTAGTGTTGCAAGAGCAATTAGAAGAAATCGTGCTGGATTACAAACCACAAAAAGGCCACCTTCTTTTATCTTTGTTGGTCCAACTGGTGTTGGTAAAACGGAACTTGCTAAAAGTTTAGCTTATGAAATGTTTGGAAGCGAAGATGCTATTATTCGAATTGATATGTCAGAATATATGGAAAGTCACTCAACTTCTAAATTAATTGGTGCACCTCCTGGATATGTCGGATACGATGATGCAGGTCAATTAACAGATAAAGTAAAAAGAAAACCATATTCCATTATTTTACTAGATGAAATTGAAAAAGCACATCCAGATGTATTTAATATCCTATTACAAGTGTTAGATGATGGTAAATTAACAGACAGTCAAGGAAACACAGTAAGTTTCTCCAATACTATTATTATTATGACATCTAATGCTGGTTCAAATACAAATACCAATGCAATCGGTTTTGGAAAACAAACCGTTGACAAAAACAAATTAATGGATAGCCTAAAAGAGGTATTTAGACCTGAATTTCTGAATCGAGTTGATGAGATTGTAAGCTTTGATTCTCTAAGTAAAGATCAACTTCTACAAATTGTAGACTTAATGCTAAAAAATACGATAGAAGCTTTAAAGGAAAAAGATATAAAAATGGATATTACAAAAGAAGCAAAAAATTATATTTTAGAAAAAGGAACCGATATAAAATTTGGTGCAAGACCTCTAAGAAGAGCTATCCAAAGGCATATTGAAGATGAACTATCTGAAATGATCTTACGAGGAGAACTTTTAGATGGTCAAACTGTAAAAATAGATTTTAAAAATGATAAACTAAAATTTGAAGTTAAATAGGAGAAAATTATGTTAAAACATATACCTAATGCGTTAACCATTATGCGATTTTTATTTATACCTTTCATATTATTTTATATTTTTACTGGTAACTATATATTAGCATTTATCTTTTTCACAATTTCTGGTTTAACAGATATTGCTGATGGTTTTATTGCACGAAAATTTAATTTAATATCTAATTTTGGAAAATTGATGGATCCACTTGCTGACAAATTGACACAGATATCAACTCTTACTTCGTTAGTCATTACAGATATTATTCCACTTTGGATTCTAATTATTGTTTTATTAAAAGAATTCATTATGATAGTTGGTGCTTCTTTCCTTTACGGAAAAGACGTTGTCGTTTACAGTAAGTGGTATGGCAAACTTGCTACTGTTTTATTTTATGTAGCAATTGTCTTCTCACTTCTTTCTAAACAATTCTCGCTAACTGGTATTTGGAGTGAATTAGATTTTATTTTATATTGTATTGCTTTAATAACTACTGTTTTTGCACTCATTATGTATGTAAAAGATTTATACCAAAAAGGATTTATTGACAAACAAGATTTAAAGAAAGAAGTTACTGTAGATAAAAAGGAAAAGAGCAAAAAATGAAATAAAGGAAATCTCGGCTCAAAGTGAGTCGAGGTTTCCTTTATTTTCTTAAATTTATTAAAGTATTTCGGCATGTAAACATTCCATGCCTTTTGTTTGATTTTCTACAAATGTTGATGCTTTCATAGTTTTAGCAAATGCTCTATTCAAAATCTTCAATGAATTGATTTAACGATTGTTTACCATTTATTCTGACTCCATTTTGCATACTAATTTTATCCGTTTCTGTTAAATATTCGGTCCCTATATCTGTTATTTCATATTCTTTTTCACTACCATCTTCTAGTATCTCATATATTGTAACTTTTCCATTATTATCTCTTACTATATAGTGTTCCCCACATTCTCCATCTTCTTCTTTACTCAAAATTATCTCTGTATCAGAAAATTTTTCTATCTTCCAATCCTCATATTTTTCTTCTAAATCTTCTTGCGTTTTATTGACTAGTTCCTCTGGGATTTTTAGATATTCACTTGTCGTATGCTCACATTTTTTATATGTTTTTTTTAGCGTAATAAAACAATTTGGAGACATTTTTTCTTTTGAAGAATTTGCCTCTAGCATTTCATTTTGTATTTCCTGATATTCCTCTGTACAATCATCCACAATCTCTTCCTCTGCAATTCTTGTCTGAATCTCTTGGGAATTTTCATTTTCCTTTGGGTTATAAATAATTACCGCCGTAATTATTGCTAATATAATTACAATAATAGAAAGCATAGTTATAATCGTTTTATTCATATATTTAACTCCTTCACAAATACTTTTACTATTATTGTTTACTTTTTTGTTAAATTTATACAATTTTTTATGTAGTTTGTAACCATTTTGGGTTATGATTTTAGTTAATACTTCTCATCTTAAAATTTCCTTGTCTATTTACATGAATCGTTATTTCTCCTCTTTCATCTGTTCGATAGATACTTATCCCATATTCTTTTAATTCATCTATAACTTCTTCAGACGGATGATGAAACATATTGTTTTTTCCCACACCTATTAAAGCTATTTTTGGATTTACAGCATCTAAGAATTCTTTTATTGTTGATGTTTTCGATCCATGATGAGCTACCTTTAAAACATGAGAAACTAATTTATCTTTTTCGTTTTTATAGGTTTCCAAAATTTTTTTCTCCGCTTTTCCCTCTATATCCCCAGTAAATAGCACAGAAAAATTATAATAGTACATTTTCATTATTAAAGAATTATTATTTATTTTATTCTCTTGTATTAGTTCAGAAGTTGGCCATAAAATATCAAAGTATATTTCCTTTTCTATCTTCACTCTATCTCCCTTCTTTACAATTGTCACAGGAATTCCTTTCTCTTTAATTACTTCTAAAAATTTTTGATAGTTTTCAGTGTTTTCTCCCTGCTTTGAAATAATTACTTTTTTGACTTTTATTTCTTGTAGAATGGTAAGTATTCCCCCAACATGATCTTGATCAAAATGACTGATAAAAATATAATCTATTTTCGTATATCCTTTATCTAAAATATAAGGAAGCAATGTACTTTTTCCAACATCAAATTCATCTGTCGTACTTCCTCCTCCATCTATCAAAATAGTTTTATTTCTAGGTGTTACAATAAAAGTAGAATCTCCCTGTCCTACATCAACAAAATTTATCTCTAAATTTTTGGGAATACACTGAAAGAAAGAAAATAGCAAAATAATAATAATTATCATTATCCTCAGTCTATATTTTTTCTTATTTAAAAATATGTTGTATTTAGCTAAAGCTATTAAATTTTTCACTCTTATTTGCGTATGATTCAATTTTAGAGAATCATAAATATGATAGATAAAATTAAATATTATGATAAGGATATAATATAGTAAAATCATCCATATTTTAGGAGTTGGTAAGTATAGTTTGGAAAATGGTAATTCTGCTAAATTTGTGATAATAATTAGCATTTGAATGAAGAATTTTAAAACAATACAAATTACTTTTGAAATAGGATTAAAAATAAAAGAAAAAACAATAAATATTGTGCTAAGAATAATAATGGGACCAATTATTACACTTACTAATAAATTACTGATAAGAAAATATACCCCTAATAAATTAAAATCTGTCTCTTATACACATCTGACGCTGCCGACGAAGCTAGAAGTG
>USQP01000051.1 GCA_900556945.1 uncultured Clostridium sp. | reverse complement strand
GAAGAATTGTAATTAAAGGTTTAAATACAGGAAAACAGATAGAAAAGTTAATGAATAAAGTTTGTAATAAAAAAGGAATCTATGATATCAATGATATAAAAATGCCTTTAGTCATTCCAAGTGTCGATTTGTGTAAGGGAGATGTTATTTGTTTTACTTCTTGTAAATTTAGAAATACTATTTCCGATAATACCATATTTAGAAATGATATAGAGATAGGAAAGGCCGTTAGAGCAAGTTGTAGTTATCCAGTGGTATTTGAGCCATGTTCTTATAAGAATATTAAATTAGTCGATGGAGGAGTGAGAGAGAATGTTCCATGGAAAGAATTAAAAGCTCTAGGAGCCGATAAAGTCATAAATATTATTTTTGAAGATAAAGAAAATACAGTTTGCAATAAAAATTTGATAGAGGTAGCAGGAAGGTCAATAGGGTTATTATGTAGAGAATTGTCAAATTATGAATTAAATGGAGCAGATCTTACGTTAAAAATAACCAGCAATAAAGTTGGTCTTTTGGATATGAAAAAAATTGATGAACTTTATGAATTAGGTTATAGGCAGACAAAAGAAAATATAAAAAAAATAAAAAAATTAATATATTAATAAATATTTATTGATATATTGAAAACATGAAATAAATATTATATAATGTGGTCACCTTCATTAAGGAGGTGAGTACTTATGAAGGATCTTATAAGAATACTTAAACTTATTTTAATACTCAAGATACTAAGCTACATAGAAAAAGAATAAGAAAAATACAGGGAAGTGCGAATTCCCTGTATTTTTTACTTATAAAGGATCTTATCAACTTAATTACTTATCCTAAATATAGTATACTATATATTTTTTGCTATGTCAAACTGTTTCTGCTATTTTTTTATCAGTTGATGTATTTTCATTTTCAATTGCTTTTTGGGCATTTTCTTTTGCTTTTAAATTATCTTTAGCAACTGTCATAAGAAGCTTAATTCGATTGGTTTGGTTGGATTCACTAGCACCTGGGTCATAATCAACAGGAGATATATTAGCATCTGGATACATACTTCTAATGGTTTTAATAACACCTTTACCAACAACATGATTTGGTAGACAAGCAAATGGTTGAACACATATAATATTTGGAATATCATTTTCAATATATTCAATCATTTCAGCAGTTAAGAACCATCCTTCACCAGTTTGGTTACCAATTGATAAAACATCTTTTACTTTATCTTCTAGGTGCCAAATATCACATGGTTGCAAATAACCTTTTTTAGAATTTGCTAAGGCGATTTTAACATCTTTTTCTAGAATGTCGATTAATTTAATAGCTGCTTTCATAATTTTGGATGATGTTTTATTGGTGTTTAATAAATTATTAAATGTAATTTTGTGCGTACACATAAATTTTGCGAATCCCATAAAATCTGGAAGGATTACTTCTGCTCCCTCTTTTTCTAAAATATCTGCTACATAATTATTTCCAAATGGATGATATTTAATTAGTACTTCTCCCACAATTCCTACTTTTGGTTTTTTTACAGAAGTATCTAATTCGATTTTTTCAAAGTCATTTACAATATCGTAAATACTTTGTTTAAATTCTTTATTTGTAGATTTTTCAAGTAGATTTTTACATTTTTCCATCCAATGGTCAAATAGTTTTTTTGTCTCGCCCTTATGAACTTCGTAGACTCTATTTTTGGTCAACATTTTTTGTAATAAATCACCATATACTACCATTTTTAATAATCGTTCCATTAAAGGTACGGTTAGTTTAAATCCTGGCATTTTTTCCATTCCAACAATATTGAAGGAAATAACTGGTATGTTTTCAAATCCAGCATCTTTTAGAGCTTTACGAATAAATCCTATGTAATTGGTTGCCCTACAACCGCCACCTGTTTGTGACATAATTAAAGCAGTTTTATTTAAGTCATATTTTCCAGATTGCAAAGCTTCTATCATTTGTCCAGTAACTAGGATGGATGGATAACAAGCATCATTATTAACATATTTTAAACCAGTCTCTACTGTTTTTTGTGTACATTCTCTCAATAATTCAACATGATATCCAGAAGCTCTAACAGCAGCTTCTAATAATTCAAAGTGGATAGGAGCCATTTGTGGAATTAATATAGTATAATCTTTTTTCATTTCTTTGGTAAAAATTTTTTTCTTAACTCCATAGTCTCCATCAACTTTTGCTTGTTTTCTTTCTTGTTCACGTTTTTTCATACTAGCGATAAGAGAACGAATACGAATACGAACAGCACCTAAGTTATTTACTTCGTCGATTTTTATTAAGGTATACATTTTATCAAAGCTTGATAATATTTCTTCTACTTGATCGGTTGTAACAGCATCAACCCCACAACCAAATGAGTTTAGTTGAATCAATTCGAGGCAATCATGTTTTCCAACAAAATCTGCAGCTGCATAAAGCCTTGCGTGATAGACCCATTGGTCAACAACTCTTATTGGACGTTTTGCTTCTGTTTTGTCAGAAACACTATCTTCTGTTAGAACGCATAAACCTAAAGAAGTAATTAAGGTATCAATACCATGATTAATTTCTGGATCTACGTGATATGGACGACCTGCTAAGACAATTCCCTTTAAATTATTTTCTTCAATATATCGTACTGTTTCGGTACCCTTATCTCTGATATCCTTTTTACATTTTTGATATTCTGCTTCTGCTTTTTCTGCCGCTTCCATTAATTCTGCTTTGGTAAAGTGATATTCTTTAAACTCATCTAATTCTAATATTTTTTTAACTAAGTTCTTTTTTTCAAAAGGTAAGAAAGAATTGATAAATTTAATATCTGAATTTTTTAATCCTTCCACATTGTTTTTTAAAACTTCTGAATATGAGATTACAATTGGGCAGTTGTAATGGTTATCTGCTTTTTCATATTCTTTTCTTGAGTATGGGATACAAGGATAAAAGATAGTTTTTATTCCTTGTTCTAATAAGCTTTCAATGTGACCATGCGAAAGTTTTGCAGGATAGCATACAGATTCAGATGGCATAGATTCCATTCCTTTTTCATAAGTCTTACGAGTCGTTTTTTCGGATAATATAACTCGAAATCCTAGATTCGTTAAGAAAGTAAACCAGAAAGGATAATCTTCATACATATTTAAAACTCTAGGGATGCCTATCGTTCCTCTTGGGGCGAATTGTTCTTCTAAAGGTTGATAATTAAAAAGTCTTTCATATTTATATTGTACTAAATTTGGTAATTTTTTAGCTTTTGTAACGACTCCAGCGCCTTTTTCACAACGATTACCAGAAACATGAATTTGACCATTACTAAATTTATTAATCGTTAGTTTACAATGATTTTCGCAATTATTACAACGTGTATGAGTTACTTTAATTTCTAGTTTGTCTAATTCATCATTTTTTAAAATAGTTGATGTATATTCCATATCTAGATTTGCTTCAAATTGTTCTTTAGCAAGTAATGCCATGCCATATGCTCCCATAAGGCCAGAAATATCTGGACGAACTACGTTTTTGCCAACAATTAATTCAAAAGCTCTAAGAACAGCATCATTATAGAAGGTACCACCTTGTACAACAATGTGATTTCCAAGAGTTTCGACATCTCTTACTTTCATAACTTTTTGAATGGCATTTTTAATAACAGAGTAAGAAAGACCACTTGAAATATCTCCAACAGAGTATCCTTCTTTTTGTGCTTGTTTAATTTTAGAATTCATAAACACAGTACATCTTGAACCTAAATCAACAGGAGTTTTAGATTTTATGGCTTCTCTTACAAATTCAGATATTTCTATATTTAAACTTTTAGCAAAAGTTTCGATAAAAGAACCACATCCAGAAGAACAAGCTTCATTTAGCATAATGTTATCAATCGAGCCATTTTTCATTCGGATGTATTTCATATCTTGTCCACCAATGTCAACGATACTGGTAACATCTGGTTCAAATTTTTTGGCTGCTGTGTAATGGGCAATGGTCTCAATTTCGTTTAGATCTACATTCAAAGCAGTTTGAATTAATTTTTCACCATATCCTGTAACACCACTGTATCTTAATTTTGCTTTTTCTGGTAAGACACCATATAATTTTTTTAGCATATTCATAACACTTTTTAATGGATTTCCTTCATTACTGCCATATAAGGAATAAAGTAAATTTCCTTCTCTATCAATTAAAACTAGTTTCGTTGTTGTAGAACCAGCATCAATTCCTAAATAACAGTCTCCTTCATAACTTTCAAGTTCTTTTTTTGTTACTTTATCTTTATCATGTCTTGCTTTAAATTTCTCATATTCCCCTTCTGTCTTAAATAGAGGATCTAATGGTTTAGAAGTGTTATCATGCGAATTTTTTAAAGTTTCTATTTTTTTAGCTAATTCATCAGGTGTAATTGGTTGGCTTCCCATAGAATCTAAAGCAGCACCGTTTGCAACTAAAAGATGAGCTTCTTCTGGCACAATCACTTCATCATCTGTTAAATTTAAAGTTTCAATAAATCTTGTACGTAATTCTGACAAATAGTTTAAAGGTCCTCCTAAAAAGGCAACATTTCCACGAATTGGTCTACCACAAGCAAGACCACTAATGGTTTGATTAACAACTGCTTGAAAAATCGAAGCAGCAATATCCTCTTTTGCAGCTCCTTCGTTAATTAATGGTTGAATATCAGTTTTAGCGAAAACACCACAACGAGAAGCAATTGGGTAGATCGTTTTATAATTTTTAGCAAGTTCATTTAAGCCAGCTGTATCGGTATGTAAAAGGGATGCCATTTGATCTAAGAATGCACCTGTACCACCAGCGCATGTACCATTCATACGTTGTTCAATAGACTGGTCAAAATAAATTATTTTCGCATCTTCTCCACCAAGTTCAATGACAACATCTGTTTTAGGAATATATTTTTCAACAGCACGTTTACAAGAAACCACTTCTTGAATAAAGTCTACACCTAAAAATTTTGCAGCAGACATTGCTCCAGAACCAGTAAGTGCTAAAGTAAAAGAATGAGAAGGATATTTTAATAATAAATCCTCTAATACGTTACATACGGTATTTTTTGTATCTGAAAAATGTCTTTGATAATTTTTATATATTGTATGTTTATTTTCATCCATAACGATGATTTTGACTGTTGTTGAACCTACATCTAGTCCAACATGTAATATTTCACCCATGACAAAATCTCCTTTTTTGTATATAATTTTTATGCTTTCAAGCACCTTAATTTTATACGGAAAAAGGCTTTTTGTCAAATGGAAAATACTGGTTCTAAAATGGACAAACAAATAATAAGATAGATAATAAAGAATAAAATTTAAGGAGGATAAGATGAAGAGCAAAAAGATAGTTATAATTTTTACTTTATTATTCATAATCGTATTAATAGGAGGATATTTTGGAATTAAATATGTAAAAGAAAAACAAGAGAAAGATACAACAGTAGAAGAATATACGCCAGAAGAAGAAATATCAGAAGATCAATTAAGACAGACAATAGTAAGTTTATATTTCCAATCAAAAGAATCAGAAGAATTAGTACCAGAAGCGAGATTAGTAGATATTAAAGAAATTATAAATGATCCTTGTGATAAATTGATTGATCTATTAATAGAGGGACCAAAAAGTGAAAAAGTGGATAGGATTATTCCCGAAAATACAAAGTTAAATAAAAGTTATATGGAAGATGATTGTGTTACACTAGATTTTTCTGCAGAATTTTTAAATTATGACAAATCAGATGAAAAAATTAAAAATAATATGATAAATAGTATTGTAAATACTTTAACACAGTTAACCGAGGTAAATAAAGTAAAAATTTTAATTGATGGTAATGAAAATGAAGAGTTCAAAGATGTTTATAGTGTAAAAAAATAAAAAAAGATAGAAGGAGTGCTTTCAATAAAGACAATTATTGGTAAAGCACTCTTTTGGATCCAACAGTATAGTTTGAATGCTATGCTGTTTTTATATTTTTGTGGAAGATATTTAATGATAATTTAAATATAAATTTGCAAATGTATATTTGTGTGTTATAATTTAATTGCTTGAATATTTTTGATAAACTTAAATAGAACAACAGAAAGAATATATATTAAAATAAAAATTGTGTCATGATGAAGTTATGAAGCAGTAGTAAAACTGTCTCTTATACACATCTGACGCTGC
>USQP01000050.1 GCA_900556945.1 uncultured Clostridium sp. | reverse complement strand
GATCTACACTTCTAGCTTCGTCGGCAGCGTCAGATGTGTATAAGAGACAGAGATACATTAGATCATTTACCGCTTTATCAAATGGGTAAAATTGAAACATTAAATTGTAAACGGAAACATACGTAGACGACTATTAGATTTAGGCCTTGTAAAAGGTTCTTACATCACTGCCATTTTAAATAGTCCCTCTGGCGGATTAAAGGCTTTTGATATAAGGGGAACTTTAATTGCTATTCGAGAAGAAGATTCTTCTTTAATTGATATTTCTTTTTGATTTTTTGTAACCCTCTTTCTTTTTTGTCATATATTATACTAGATTATTTAGGAGGTGTATCAATGGGACTTACAAAATCTTCAACCGGTACACGATTATTAGAAGAGGATCTTAAAACTTTAAAAAATCCAAATGGATATACCATTGCATTAGCAGGAAATCCCAACGTTGGAAAATCAACTATTTTTAATGGATTAACAGGAATGCATCAACATACTGGTAATTGGCCTGGTAAAACAGTTGCCAATGCCACAGGAGAATGTTTATATAAAAATAACAACTTTATGTTTGTGGATATTCCTGGTACATATTCTATCATGTCAAATTCAGAAGAAGAAGAGATCGCACGTGATTATATTTGCTTTGGTAACCCAGATGCTACCATTATTGTAGTAGATGCTACTTGCCTAGAAAGAAATTTGAATTTAGTTTTTCAAACGATGGAAATCACAAATAATATCATTGTTTGTGTCAATTTATTAGATGAAGCTAAAAAGAAAAAAATTAAAATTAATTTAAATAAATTATCAGAAAAATTAGGTGTTCCTGTTGTTCGGTACAATTGCTCGAAAAAAGAAAACCTTAAAGCATCTAATGGACACTGTTTTAAAAGTCTGTAAAAAAGAAATTATCCCAACTCCTCAAAAAATAATTTATTCTCACTTTATAGAAAAAGGAATTCAGGAATTAGAAAAAAAATTAAAAAATATTTCATCACTTCCTTCTCATCTCCTTCGTTGGATCTCTTTAAAAATAATAGATGGAGAAGAAGATATATTGACATCTATTGAAAAAAACTTTGCTATTTCTCTTATTGATAATGTTGAAATAAAATTAGCTCGCACTAAAATTTTGGATACATTAAGAGAGCATCATATAACTGGTGAAGGTTTTAAAGACTGCATTGTATCAACTATTATGAATGAATCAGAAATTATTTGTAAAAAAGTCTGTACCTTTGAAAATAAAAATTACTCTCGGTAGAGACAGGAAAATTGATAAAATCTTAACCTCTAAAATTTTTGGTTTTCCCATTATGATTCTATTTTTAGGATTCATCTTTTGGATTACTATTGTAGGTGCCAACTATCCTTCTCAAGCTTTATTTAGAATGTTTACCTGGCTTCAAGAAAAACTAGTATTATTAGCCCAATGGCTTCAATGCCCGTCTTGGTTATCTGATATGCTAATATCTGGTGTTTATCAAACACTCACTTGGATCATTTCTGTTATGCTTCCGCCGATGGCAATCTTCTTTCCTCTCTTTACTTTTTTAGAGGATTTAGGATACCTCCCTAGAATGGCTTTTAATATGGATGGTTTTTTTAAAAAGTGTTGCTGTACTGGAAAGCAGATGATAACTATGTGTATGGGATTTGGCTGTAATGCTGCTGGTTGTGTAGGATGTAGAATTATTGACTCACCTAGAGAAAGGTTAATTGCTATTCTAACGAACAATTTTGTCCCTTGTAATGGAAGGTTCCCTTTTCTAATATCGATTGCAACTATTTTTATAGCTGGTACTATGCAAGGATTTCGGAGCTTCTATTGTATCAACGATTGCGGTTATTTTTGTCATACTATTAGGAATATTTTTGACATTAATCATTTCAAAAATATTATCGAAAACCATTTTGAAAGGTATGCCTTCTTCTTTTGTTTTAGAACTTCCGCCTTACCGAAAACCTCAATTGGGAAAAATCTTAGTAAGATCCATTTTTGATCGAACTCTCTTTGTTCTTCGGAAGAGCAATTAGTGTAGCAGCTCCAGCTGGTCTTGTCATATGGCTTTTCGCAAACTTAGGAATAGATGGTCAAAGTTTACTTAGTATCATTGCAAATTTTTTAAACCCTTTTGCTAAATTAATGGGATTAGATGGCTATATATTAACTGCTTTTATTTTTGGAATTCCAGCAAATGAAATTGTTTTACCAATTATACTAATGTGTTATCTTGGGGGAAAATCTCTAGTAAATTTAGAAGATACTTTTTCTATTGGTGAAATTCTGATTCAAAATGGATGGACGATGCTAACTGCTATTAATGTCATGATTTTTACTTGTTTGCATTTTCCTTGTACGACTACTCTTTTAACCATAAAAAAAGAGACTGGTAGCTGGAAGTGGACAGCACTTAGTTTTATTCTTCCTACCATTTGTGGAATTGTAATTTGCATGATTACTACTTTGTTTTATCACATTTTAATCTGATTTTTGTTTTATATAAGGACTCTAGCTAGAGTCCTTTTTTATTTTTTCATTAAATTACATTTTCTTCTATATCTTTTATAAACATTTCTTTTATTTCAAAAGGTAATAATAATAAATTTTTTATCTCTTTCCTTTTCACAATTTCTGGTAAATACTTTCCACTATCTATATATTTAGGATCATTATTAAACTCGGGGCCGTTTCCTGTTCCAAATTCACCATCAACATATTCACACAAATAGAAAATTTCTTTCTGATCAAACTTTTCTGATTCCATTTCATATAATTTCTTTATTACCTTAACTTGAATTCCAAACTCTTCTTTTATCTCCCTTATTGTCCCCTCTTCTGGTGTTTCATCTTCTTCTACTCCCCCTCCTGGAAACGTATAATAATTTTGATAATCTCTTCTTTTTTTTACATCCACTCTATGCATAAAAGCAAATCCATCTTCCATAGGTACAATTCCCGCTACTCTTATTCTTCCCATTTTTATTTTCCCCTTTCTTAATCTCTTTCTTATTCATTCTAATTTTGCATTTTATCATATTTTCATATTTTCTTGCAAGAATTTAAATTGTTTTTGAATTTTTTTACATTTTTTGTTTCAAGACTTTAAAATAGTGGTATAATTTTAAAAGAAATTTTATACAAAGAAATGGGAGATGATTTTTAGAATGCAAATCGAAAAAAATCAAAAAGAGGAAGTTAATATTGAACAACTGTATGGAAAAGAATGTATTCTTTCCAAAGAAGAATTTGTAAAACAGTATCATGTAAATGAAAAAGGCTTATCCTCTAATGAAGCAGAAACTAAAATACATAAATATGGACTAAATGAAATACGCCAAGCGAAACCGAAAAAATGGTACAATTATCTTCTCGAAAGCCTATTTAGTCCTTTTAATAGTATTCTACTTCGGAATTGTTGCCATACTCTTTTATACAGATGTTTACCTTCCTGAGACACCAAGCTATGCTAATATTATTGTTATTTTGGTTCTAGTAACGGCTAGTACTTTGTTAGAATTTTTTGAAGAATATCGTTCCAACAAAGCCGCCGAAAAGCTAAAAGAATTAGTAGCAACAACCACTACTGTTATACGAGATGGAAAAGAACAACAAATTCCGATAAAAGAAATTACCTTAGGTGATATTGTTATTTTATCTGCTGGTAGTATGATTCCTGCTGATTTAAGAGTTCTAGAAGCAAAAGACTTATATGTAGGACAATCCTCTTTAACTGGTGAATCGGATGCTGTTCGAAAAGTAGTTAACTCGGAACTTACCATGGGAGAACTAGATAGTATCTCTGATTTAGATACCATTTGCTTTATGGGAACGAATGTAATTAGTGGTTCAGCTAAATGTGTCGTTATTAAAACAGCTGATAGTACTTATTTTGGCAAAGTAGCTCACACTATCACTACTGGAAAACCCAAATCTTCTTTTCAAACAGGAATAGAAAGTATTAGTAAATTATTAATCCGTTTTATGCTCATCTTAACACCAATTGTCTTTCTCCTAAATGCTTGGAAGCATTCACCTGTGACCGCATTCACTTTTGCCGTTGCTATTGCTATTTGCATTACCCCTCTATTACTTCCAGTTATTTTATCTTCAAGCCTTTCAAAAGGTGCAGTTAAAATGTCAAAAAAGAAAACGATTGTCAAGAAATTAGATTCTATCCAAAATTTTGGTGCCATGAATATTCTTTGTACGGATAAAACAGGTACTTTAACAGAAGATAAAATTGTTCTTGAAAAATATTTAGATATTAATGGTGATGAAGATTTACGTATCTTGAAACACGCCTTCTTAAATTCCTATTTTCAAACAGGTTTAAGAGGAAATATTGATGAAGCAGTAGTTAATCGAGCTCTTCAAAATGGAATGACAGAATATACAGAAAAATATAAATTAGTCGATGAAATTCCTTTTGACTTTTCTCGTAGACGTTTATCTGTTGTCGTTTCAGATGGTGAAAAAAAACAATTAATTACCAAAGGTGCTGTAGAGGAAATCTTAGAAATTTGCACCATGGTAGATTATAAGGGACAGATCTCTCCTATCACGAAACAAATCAAAGAAAATATTAAACAAATCTCTAAAAATTTAAATAAAGAAGGATTAAGAGTAATTGCTGTCTGCCAAAAAAATGATATTAATGAGATAAAAAATTTTGGAATAGAAAATGAAAAAAATATGATTCTTCTTGGATTTATTGGATTTTTAGATCCCCCTAAAGAATCTGCAAAATCTGCTATTGAGAAATTAAATAAATCAGGAATTCGCGTTGTTGTTTTAACAGGTGACAATGCTGAAGTTACAAAATGTATTTGCAAAAAAGTTGGCATCCATTCGAAAAATATTATACAAGGCAACCAAATTGAGAAACTTTCTGATGTAGGTATTTTGAGATTATTAAGAAAAACAAATATTTTTGTCAAACTCTCTCCTATCCAAAAAGCAAGAATTGTAAGACTTCTAAAAGAAGATGGTAATGTAGTTGGTTATATGGGGGATGGTATCAATGATGCGCCTTCTCTTACCAATTCAGACGTAGGTATCTCTGTTGATACTGCCGTTGATATTGCCAAAGAATCTGCCGATATTATTCTTTTAGAAAAAGACTTACATGTATTATTAGATGGTGTAACGGAGCGGAAGAAAAACTTTTGGAAATTTAATGAAATATATAAAAATGGCAACTAGCTTTAACTTTGGAGAAGTTATGTCCGTCATCCTTGCAAGTGTTCTCTTACCTTTTCTTCCCGAAACGCCAATTCAATTATTGGTAGAAGGATTACTTTATGATTTTGGTCAACTAACCCTTCCTTTTGATCATGTCGATAAAGAATATTTGCAAAAGCCAAGACAATTTAGCCTAAAAAGTTTAAAAAACTTTATGCTATTTATGGGTCCTTTAAGCTCTATATTTGATTTAATTGTTTTTGCTTGTTTATGGTTTGTTTTTCACTTAAGAGAAGCTGCACTTTTCCAAACAGTATGGTTCACTTATAGCATTGTTTCCAACCTTTTAGGAATGCATATTATAAGAACAGCAAAAATTCCATTTGTGCAAAGTAACGCTCATAAAATGGTATATTTCTCCTCTGTCCTACTTAGTATGATAGGTATGATTGTTCCATTTACTTGGTTAGGTGAAGTAATTGGCTTAGTTCCTATTCCGCTTCCTTATATGTCTATTATCATCGTAGTTCCAATTTTATATTGTTTTGTCGCTATGTTTGCTAAAAAAATCTATATAAAAAAATACGGAGAATGGATCTAAAAAAGCATCGTATCAAATTTGATACGATGCTTTTTTATCTTTCAAAACTACTATCATAGGATAAATTATTATTTTTCCTTTTTTCCTCTAGTTCTTCTCTACTAATAGAAACAAATCCTTTTTGTTCTTCTTCATAAATATAATATATTTCTTCTCCCTTTACATATATCTTATAAACACATCCTTGTCTCCATTTTCCTTTTTTATCCTTATAATGAGCATCTAAAGTACAAAGTATACTACTTTCTCTCTCTTCTTTTGTTAGCAGACTATAATATATTTTTCGATATAATTTACTTGTTTCTTCCATTCCAATATCATCTTCTAAAAATCCATTTTTTAAATATTTAAATACTGTCTCTTATACACATCTCCGAGCCCACGAGACGCGTAGTAATCT
>USQP01000049.1 GCA_900556945.1 uncultured Clostridium sp. | reverse complement strand
GCAGCGTCAGATGTGTATAAGAGACAGGTGTGTGTGTACTCTCACAAGGGTTTTAGCGTTTTTCATTTTTATACCTTCTTTTCTTATGTTTTATGTTATAATTCTACATTAAATATTCGTTTTTTTCAAGCTTTATTATTATTCTTCTTCCTGTCTTTTTGTAACTTCTTTTATTTTTCAATAATAATAGTAACTGGACCGTCATTCACTAAACTTACTTGCATATCCGCTCCGAAGATTCCTCTTTCTACCTTAATATCATTTTTTTCACATTCAGAGCAAAAATATTCGTATAATTCATTTGCTTGTTCTGCTTTTGCCGCTTCTATAAAAGATGGTCTATTACCATTTGTACAATCCGAATATAAAGTGAATTGTGAAACGATTAATAGTTCTCCCTCTACTTCTTTTAATCCTAAGTTCATTTTACCATTTTCATCTGTAAATACTCTCAAATTGCAAAGCTTTTTTACTAAATAATCTGCTTGTTCTTTTGTATCTGTATGAGTAACTCCAAGCAATACTAAAAAACCTCTTTCTATTTTTCCTACTACTTGTTCTTTTACTTCTACTTCTGCTTTATTTACTCTCTGAATTACAATTCTCATAAATATGTATTCCTTTCTATAAAAAGCAATATTAAGATTTTGTACGCAGTAGAAACTGCTACAAAATCTAACTTCTGCCATAATTATCTTCTCTGTAAAGTTATCATACTATGATAACTTTACTAGAATATAAATATAGACGGATTGAATCCGTCCGCTTTTATTTATATTCTTCCTGTTCTTTTTCATCTTCATCTATTTTTACATCTGACTCAATCGCTACTGTTTTTTCTAAATTTGTCTTTTCTTTGTCGTCTTCATCTTCTTGCCCATCTTTTTCTTCTTGTTCATTTTGATTACTATTTTCTAAGTCTTCTTGCAAATAATTTTTTACAATTTGGGCTTCTGTCTCATTCTCTTCTTCTACCTCTGAATTTTCTAAGTCCTCTAAAATTTCAGCTTCTCTTACAGGTTCATCTGTTTGCTTTTGTCCACAGTTCGGACAAAACTTCATTTCTTTTTCTATCTCAGTATAGCATTTCGGACATTGTTTTTTATCTTTTAATTCTAGACATTGTTTTAGTAAACTATCTATCTCATCACTAAAAACATCAATTTTTGTACAATATTCCTCGATTTCTTTTTCTATCGATATATCTTCTTCTCTTATATGTTTTTCATAAACCTTTTTCCCTATTTCTTCATATACATCATTTACTTGTGTTCTTAGTTCACTTATTTTTAATTTTATTTTGGTTTCTTTTGCTATCCTTCCTGTTTTATCTGCTGTCATTTTATAAGCTTCTGAAGCCTTCTTTCCTAATTTGTCTAAAAATTCCATATTCATTCATCCTTTCTTAGAATGAGTTGATAAACACTAGCTTTGTTTCTATGTTTACCTCATCTAAATTCCCATCCTTTTTCTTATTATTGGAAATTTAATCTAGAATTATTCACTTTTTTTATCTCTTGTCATTAAATTTTTAACTGCTTCTGATGGCTCCAATCCTTCATAAATTACTTTATATACTGTTTCTATAATTGGCATATAAACTCCGTTTTTCTTTCCTAATTCATAGGCTACATCTATATTGTCAATGCTTTCTATTACCATTCCAACTTCTTTTTTGGCTTCTTCTAATGTTTTTCCTTGTCCTATCAATTTTCCTGCTTTTCTGTTTCTACTATGTTCACTTAAGCAAGTCACAATTAAATCGCCTAATCCACTTAACCCATAAAATGTTTCTTTTTCTCCTCCTAATTTTACTCCTAGTCTTGCTATTTCACCTAATCCTCTTGTTACAAGTGCCGCAAAACTATTATCTCCTAGTCCTATTCCCGCTGCTACTCCTGCACAAAATGCAATAATGTTTTTTAAGGCCCCTCCTAATTCTACTCCTTTTACATCTTTTGATGTATAAATTCTCATTTTTTCTGACATAAAAGTATTTTGTATTAAATTCAAGACATCATCATGCTTTGACGCTACTACTAATACAGTTGGAATCGCAATTGATACTTCTTCTGCATGACTTGGACCACTTAATACGCCAATTTTGGCTGTTGGTAATTCTTCTTGTATTACTTCATCTAATGTTTTCAAAGATTCTTTTTCAAATCCTTTTGCACATATAATAATCGGTTTATTTCCTACAAATTGTTTATATTGCTTAAAAGTGCTTCTCGTAAATTTAGAAGGAGTCACATGTAAAATAAATTCTGAATCTTCTATTACTTCTTGAAAATCAGTTGAACATTTTACATTTTCAGGTATGGTTACATTTGGTAAAAACATACATTTTTTCTCTTCATTTATTAACCTTTTTTCTTCCTCTTCATAAGACCATATTTTCACATCGTTTCCTATGCTAGCTAAGTGAATAGCTAATGCGACTCCCCAGCTTCCACTTCCTATAATTGCTATCTTTTTCATGTTTCTATCTCCTTTATTTTATACTTAAGCATTTATTTTATTCTTATTTTTATCACTATTTTTTAGACCCCAATTTATTTTCTGTTCCATTTAACATTCTTTTAATATTACTTCTATGATTAAACAATACAATAATAGCTAATAGCACACTATAGATAAAATAAACATTTCCACTTTTCCCTTCTGTTAAAACTGTATAGTTCTCATTTATAAATAGTGTCAATACAGGGAATAATACGGCAGCTGCACAAGATCCTAATGACACCATTTTAGTTAAAATCATTAATACTACAGCAAATACTAAACAGATTAGTCCAATTTGCCAATTACTCATTAATAATACCCCTAATGATGTAGCCACTCCTTTCCCTCCTTTAAATCCAAAGAATATTGGAAAAGTGTGTCCTACTACAACCATAATTCCTGCAATTTGTAATAATAATTCTCGATTCATGTCTGCTATTATATTTCCTAGTAAGATAGCAATTCCTATTGATACGACTCCTTTCAAAATATCGCAAACGAGAGTAATAGCCGCTGCTTTTTTTCCAACCGAACGAAGCATATTAGTACTTCCTGCATTTCCACTTCCTTTTTCTCTTACATCAAATCCAGCCATTTTTTTACTTAATATAACTGAAAAATTAATACTTCCTATTAAATAAGCAATCATTGCTATAATAATATATATTATCATCTAAATTCCTCCTTTTATGTCCATTTGGGGACGTTTCCGAATGGACATTTCTTCCCATTATAGGACACATTTTTTGCAAGTTATGCTTCTTTATCTGATTTTTCTCGAACCATAATCCTTACTGGCGTTCCTTCTAGTCCAAATTCTTTTCTAATTTGATTTACTAGATACCTTTCGTAAGAAAAATGAAATAATTCTTTATTATTTACAAAAATAACAAATGTTGGCGGTTTAGTTGACGCCTGCGTACCATAAAATATTTTTAGTCTTTTTCCTTTATCTGTTGGTGGCTGAACAATTGCAATTGCTTCATTAATAACTTGGTTTAATACAGATGTTGAAATTCTCATGCTATTTTGTTCTGACACATAATTAATTAGCTCAAATAATTTGTTTACTCTCTGTCCAGTCTTAGCCGATATAAAAATAATTGGTGCATAAGATAAATATTTTAATTTTTGATATATTTCTTGTTTATATTGTTCTAATGTTCCTGTCTCTTTTTCTACTGCATCCCATTTATTTACTACAATAATAACACCTTTTCCTGCTTCATGTGCTTCTCCTGCAATTTTCGTATCTTGATCTGTCACTCCTTCTGTTGCATCTATCATCATCAAGCATACATCTGATCTTTCTATTGCAAGCAAAGTTCTCATGATACTGAATTTCTCAATTGATTCTTTTATCTTACTTTTCTTTCTTACACCCGCTGTATCAATTAACACATATTTTCCTTTTTCGTTTTCAAATTCTGTATCAATAGCATCTCTTGTCGTTCCTGCTATATCGCTTACAATTGCTCTATTTTCTCCTAATATTTTGTTAATTAAGGATGATTTGCCTACATTTGGTTTTCCGAATAACTGCTACTTTTATTACATCTTCATCATTTTCATCTTCTATCTTCTCTGGGAAACTTTCATAGATTTTGTCTAGCACATCTCCAATTCCTATTGCATTTGTTGCTGATATTGGATAAGGGTCTCCCATTCCTAAATTATAAAACTCATAAGCTTCTTCTCTATCTTTCTGAAAATTATCTGCTTTATTACAAACTAGAACAATTGGCTTACCAGATCTTTTTAACATAATAGCTATCTCTCTATCTGCAGCTGTAACTCCTTGCTTGATATCTGTTAAAAACAAAATAACATCTGCCATAGCTATAGCTAAGTTTGCTTGTTCTCTCATTTGCGATAAAATAATATCTTCTGACTCTGGCTCTATTCCCCCAGTGTCAATTAAAGTAAAATCTCTTCCTCTCCAGTTAGTTTCTGCATATACTCTATCGCGAGTTACACCTGGTGTATCTTCTACAATTGATATTCTACTTCCTACTAAGTAATTAAAGAATGTTGATTTTCCTACATTAGGTTTTCCGAATAATCGCTACAATTGGTTTTGACATTTTGGTTAAACGGGGACGGGTACATAATAACCAATTCCCTTTCTCCTTTCCTAATTTTGATAGTAATAGTATATCATAAATTATCATAAAATAACAAGAGGTTGATAAAATTTATCAACCTCTTGTTTTACCAAATTTTATTTCTATTTCTTACTATATTTTTGCTATTCCTCCGATAATCTTGCTGTCTTCTGCACTTGCTAACCATTTTGCTCCTCCTGCAACAACAACCATATCTCCTTTTTCTAAGATTCCTTTTGTCTCTAATTTTTCAATTCCAGCTTCTACTACTTCATCAATTGAACCTTTCTTTTCTACATAGATTGGTGTCACATTCCATGCAATAGCTAATTGATTGAATGTTCTTCTATTATCTGTTATTGCTAAAATTGGACATCCTGCTCCTAATCCTGCGATTCTTCTTGCAGAATCACCTGTATGTGTATAACATACAATCGCATCTGCTTCCATATTCATTGCCATCACACATGTTGAATACGCAATTTTCATTTCTAAACTGTTCAATTCAAAGTTATCATTATTTCTAAATCTCTTCCAATAATCAATTTCTGGCTCTACTCTATTTGCTATTTTTACCATTGTTTTTACACATTCAACAGGATATTTACCCATTGCACATTCTCCTGATAGCATAACAGCACTTGTTCTATCATAAATAGCATTTGCCACATCACTGGCTTCTGCTCTAGTTGGTAATGGATTAAATGTCATAGATTCTAACATTTGTGTTGCTGTGATTGCTGGTTTGTTTGCTTTATTTGATAGTTTAATAAACTTCTTTTGCATAACTGGTGGTTCTGTGAAATCTGTTTCTGTTGCCATATCTCCACGTGCAATCATTTGAACATCAGCATTTTCAACGATTTCTTCCATATTTTCTAATCCTTCTACATTTTCTACTTTTGTAATAATCTTAATATCTTTTCCACCATTTTCATCTAAGACTTTTCTTACTTGGTCAATATCATCTTTATTTCTTGTAAATGACATTGCAACATAATCATAATCATGTTCACAAGCTGTTTTTAAATCATCAATATCTTTTTGTTTTAATGCTGGTAAACGTACTGCTGTTCCTGGTAAATTAATTGTTTTTCTACTTCCTAAACCATTTCCATGCACTACTGTACAAACAATATCTTTATCAACAATTTCATCTACTACTAATTCAATAGCACCGTCATCAATTAATACTTTCGAACCAGGTTTTACATCTTTATATAATTCCTTGTAAGATACAGATACCTTGTCTTTATCTCCTACAATATCTTCGTTTACTAATGTAAACTTTTGGCCGTCCTCTAATTTAATTTTTTCATTTTTTCCTGTTACTAACATACCTGTTCTGATTTCAGGTCCTTGCATATCAAGAAGTAATGCAACTGGTATATCCATTTCTTCTCTTAATTTAAGAATTGTTTCTGTTTTTTCTGATTGTTCATCCCAGCTACCGTGAGAATAATTAATTCTTGTTACATTTAATCCTGCTTCAAATAATTCTTTCAATTTATTTTCACTGGCAGGTCCTATTGTTCCTACTATTTTTGTTTTTCTTAAATTTGATTTCATTTAAAATTCCTCCCTTAATAATTAAAAACCAATATTTATTATAACACAGTATTTT